>JBHIER010000246.1:0-5617 GCA_046760705.1 bacterium | reverse complement strand
TCATCCCGCGGCTCTATGAGAATGGGGTGTACAATTTAGGGATGGAGTTTGCCTGTTATGCCGATCAGCAAAAGATAGATTCACTCATTACAGCCCAAGTTTACAACGAGGCAGTTGCCCGTGAGATTTTGTTCAACAATTTTGTCTTCTGGGGTTACCAGGAATATGCCGACATTTTCAGAGCCGCCTGGAGGTTGAATCGCCAATTGCCCGAGGGGCCCCGGAGATTTCGAGTGGTGGGACTGAATGCTACGGCCGATTGGAGCCACGTGAAAACCGAGGAAGATCGTGACAATCCAGCAGTTATGAAGAAAGTGTGGTCCAATGGCTATAGTGATGAGATCATGGGCAAGACCGTGTTGAAGGAATTTGTCGAAAAGGGAGAAAAGGCTCTAATCTTTTCAGGTTCGCATCATGCCTTCACCGAATACAAACAACCCATCTATGATGAGGAGAACAAAAAATTTGTCCGGTTTGTGGAGGACCGCATGGGCAATCTGGTCTACAATGTCATCGGCAAGAGGGCGATCACCATATTTCTGCATTCACCCTGGGTCAATGAGAATGGGTATTCAAAGCCGTATGTTTACCCTGTGGACGGGGTGATCGATGCCCTGATGCCAACCCTTGGTCCCCAGTATCGCTGCGTTGGTTTCGACACGAAAGGCGGCCCGTTTGGCAGCCTCCAGGGGACAACGACCCTGTATAAATATGGTTATGATAACTTTGTCTTGGGTAACTTCTGTGATGGTTACATATATCAATGTCCTCTATCGGAGTATGAGGGGGTTACGCCAATTGACGGATTTGTGAACATGGGAAACATAGCCAAGGCAAAAGCACAATCGCCAAATCCATGGTTCAAGCGCCCATCTGTGATGGTCGACGATTTCAATCGGGCGATAGCCTGGGATGCGGATATCAGACGAAGATTTCGGAGGTTTCATTGAGGTGGCCATGGCTGATTCCAAATTTGGGATCGTGCGATGTGCAAAAATGAAAGACCTGAGAAAATATGGCAGAAAGCTTTTGTCTCAGATTGTCAGAGATTTTCGATTCATCCCGTTAAGTTGGAAAATGAGAAGACGCAGCATTTCCCTAACAGCGGGTTCACTGCTCCGCTTCGCTCTGTCCAAGTCGCCTCGCCGTCCACAGAATGATAGGCGCAATACCTTGTTATAAAGAAGGATAGCGGATGGACGATCAAAATAGTTTTATCAAAATGGAAGATATTAAAACACCTGCAGCATTGTTTTTTATTGCAGTTTACATATCTGCGCTTGTAATGGTAGTATGGAAAGACCCATCGAATGCTTTGGCCTTCATTGGAATGAGCATTGGGATGCTGTTTCTGATCTGGCTTATAATTGAAATTACCAAAAAAGTTCAAGCACCGGATTTTGAGATTAAGAAGCCAGGATGGGAACTCGCATTTGGTCTTTTCATTATTGTAATCTGGGACTTTGCGCCTCTGCCGAAATTGGAATTTGGGGATAAGTGGAGCTCGGGATTTATGCTCAAGAAATGTATAATTTTTGTTGCCTTACCATTCGCTTTTTTGAAATTTCGAAAGAAGTGTCTTTCGTCTATGGGATTGACCGCAACAGGCTGGAAGAACAGTCTTACAACTGGCCTTATAGTGTTCTTTGCAATGGCAATTCCGAGTGCATTTTACAGTAATACAGCCAGTTCAATTCTCAGCGGTAAGCTCAGTCCATCTCAGGTAGGGCTTGGATTCCCCCTATCGTTTACTTACTACCTTTTTATGTCTGGATTTTCAGAAGAGTTCTTCTTCAGGGCGTTTATACAGACCAGGTTTTCAACAGTACTACAATCAAAGATAGGTGGTGTCCTGATCACTGCTCTTCTGTTTGGTTTACTCCATATCCCGAATATTATGCGGTGGTATCCCGGTGCAACAGTAGCTGAAGCTTTCTGCAGGGCGTTTTTTGTGCAAACTTTTCTTGGTCTTATCTTCGGAGTGCTCTGGGAGAGGACCCGAAACTTAATCTCCTGTGTCTTTGTACATACCGGTGTGGATGGTTTGAATAATTTAGGTTGGATGATCTCAAAACTTAGTTCTTGAAAATGTTAAAATGGTCACTTCGGCTAACATGGTGTTTGTGTGTTACTTCGCTCACCCCAAAGTTGAGGAGGTGTAAAATGGTGTTTGCTCTTTTTCGAAGAGTGTTCCTAGTCTCATTCGTAGCCGTTTGTCTGTTTGTTGCTTATGGGCAAGGATTCAGTGGGGAACTGACCATATCGGTCTCGTTCTCCACGTCAGATTTGATCATTCATAAGGTCGGCGATTTCGATGCGGTGAAACTGGCCGACTGTGATGTCACCCGGACTGTGGGTGAGCCCCAGCTTCCGGTGAAATCGGTCCACGTGGGATTGCCGCCAGGGGCCGTGGTTGAACAGGTCGATGTTCTCTCAACGGAGAGTGAGGAGCTTGAGGGAACCTTCAGGATTTACCCCGTGCAACCCCCTCAGATTTTGCGCAAGCCAGGAGAGAAAACCTTGGATGTCGAATTTGTGGACCCGAAAGAATAGGTTTACAAGTCTGGCGACGCCTATCCGCAGCAACTTGTAGAGTTCACTCAGGCAGCCTCCATGAGTGGGTACAGGGTGGCCGGGATTGTTGTTTATCCTGTTCAGTACATTCCGGCAAAAGGTAAGATCTTTTTCCATCGCCGCATCGATCTTCGGGTGCACTACATCTCTGGCCAGGCCGAATTCCGCCTTTTTAAAGGGCGGCGAAGCCGGTCCAATGAAGTTCAGCAGCGATCTGTGGAGAGGATTGTTCTCAATCCTCAAGATGTAGGTCGCCAATCCGGCCGCATACCGCATTGGCTCATGGCCCAATCCTGAACACTCTTCACGGCGGCTTTGAAAAGGACGTTGAAACATAGCTCTCTGTTGAGAAGAATGATGGGCCTGAGCTGCCAGGGAACAGAGAGAATGAGATGATGATAGCGCACATGCAGAAGGTTATTGAGCCCTCCGTTTGCCCATCTGTCTGTGGCATGTTTTCCGCAGGTGGGGCAAAATCGGCACTTACAGGAGTGGGGGACAAGCCGCAGGTAGCTAATCTGTCAGATACGATACCGAATGTTGGGAGATGGCCTAAACATATCATAAATTTAAGACGTTTAAAGTATCTTTGGAAGTAAGGGAGCCCAGATGAAAAACAAGAGGGTTCAGAAGGCCATGAAAGTATTGGATGACTATAATCCAGGAAGAATTGGAGAAGGTTTTTCAGACCGAGATCATGACCAGATACTCTACGCAGGGTCCCCAAGCCGGAGGTGCGAGTTCCGACTGAGTACACTCTGGCCCCGAACTATCCCAACCCCTTTAACCCCACGACCCACATCCACTTCACCATCCCAAGCAGAGAGCAGAGAGCAGAGGGAGGGGAGAGGGCTCTAAGCTCTACGCTCTACGCTTAAGATCTTTAATCTTCTCGGGCGGGAGGTGCGGGCGTTGGTGGACGAGGTAGAGGAGCCGGGATACTACACGGTGACCCGGGATGGGAAAGATGCGTACGGGAACGAAGTGGCCAGTGGGATCTATTTCTACCGGCTCACGTTGGGTGGAGCAGACCGACAAAGTCTGGGTAGTTTCAGCAACATGAAGCGCATGTAACCACATGCTATATAGTTGTTCGTAGTAAGGCACGGAGCGCAAACGGAGTGCCGTCAAAACGCAACTCCACGGAGTTTATCCTGAGCTACGACTCAGGACCTCGTAGCTTACTACCAACCACTGGGTTCCGGGGTCGGTTTTTACTCGATTGTGTCAACCATCTCTTTGATGAAGTTCGGCAGGGAGAAAGCACTCACATGGATATCCTTATTGTAGTATCGCCCTTCCATTTGTGACTGCTCTATCCGCTTCAAGACAGTGTCGTCAGCAGGATCATTTTTCTTTGAGCAGAAAGCGAAGAGGTAATAGCCGTTCGAGTACGTTGGGACGTAGCCTAAAAAGGGTTTTGCTATCGGAAACGTTTCTTTCAGGTCTCGAAATACTGTCATTATCAGATCAGAAGAATATAACGGAGACCCAACCTGAGAAACCATAACTCCCGCATCATTCAAAGCTCTGGAGCACCTTTTGAAAAAATCGCTCTCATAAAGGTTGCCCGATGGTTTCCCTTGCACAGGATCGGTAGAATCTATGATTATTACATCGTAATCTTCCTTCTTGTCGAGTAAGAATACAGAACCGTCCTCAATGGCAATATTCACCCTCTCATCTTCGAGCCCCTGGCTCATCCGAGGGAAAAATTCTTTTGAAACATCGATAACCATTCGGTCTATTTCAACTAAGTCGATACGTTCAATGTTCGGGTGCTGTAATACCTGTTGTACCACCCCTCCGTCACCTCCACCAATAACCAAAACTCTCTTCGGATTATTATGGGTAAAGAGGGGGATATGAGCCAAAATCTCGTGATAGAAGAACTCGTCCCTTTCGGTAAACATGATCACCCCATCTAAAAGCATCATTCTTCCAAATTCATAGGAATCATAAACTTCGATTCGTTGATAAGGACTTTTCTCCTTGAACAGTGTATTCCGGATCTTGATATTCAATCCGACATTTGGGGTGAGATTGTCTTGTAACCAAAATCCCATGCTCTTTCTCCACCAAAAAGCATAGTCAAATCCCGAGCTCTCTCGGGATATAGCGTCCCAACCCCTCGGGGCTGTTACTCCTCAGGGGAAAGCAATCCTCTATCCTGACCACCGACGCGTTTCGCTATCATTATATAGGTTTATGGTGTAGGGAACCTGGGCGGACATCGAAAAGGCCTCTGTCAACTTTAAATTCCGAGCTTCTCTTTGCTTTGAGCCTTTCCATAAACAAAGAATGGGAATCCCAGGGATTAATTCTATTTCCACACGACTCCACACTGACTGCTGCAAACCCATACTCTGGCCACGTATGAATAGCAATATGTGACTCGGCAATTGTCACTGTTCCACTCACTCCTCCACCATCAAATTTGTAGAAGGTGTGATCAATTACAGTGGCTCCCATCAGGCTGGCAGCCTCCAAGACAAGCTCTTTGAGCCTTTCAGGATCAGCCAAAAATTCTCTGTCACATTCGTAATAATCTATTATGTACATTCTCAACAAGGGCTCCACTTCGTCTCCTTTTATTCTGGTTTGATCAACACCATACAACTACAGCTTATGAATATAATTTTTTCAAATATAAAATTTTTCCTGAGAAACACAATTGCCTCAGAGAGCGGTCTACTCGAGGGCCTACCTGGGGTCGATGCTGACCCATTTGACCGAGGGGCTGGGAGTTCACTCCCTCTGCGGCGAGGTCAGGACAGAATTCGTCCGGCAGCGGGAGATCGAAGGGTTCAATTCCGAGTTGAGGCCGCGGGCTTCTCGCTCTCCGCAGGCTTTTTGAAGGGCCAGGAGGATCTGGGGTCGATCGTATTGTACCAGGAACGTGGGAGAGCTCCGAACAGAATTCTCAACCCCAAGGTGACCCTCCACCCCACATCCCATGGGCCTTCAAGCACGTGTAGCTCAGTTTCCCGCAAACGCAGCAGTGTTCGCTCCCAAAAGGTTCTCTTGTGCTCAGTTTTGACCA
>JBHIER010000245.1:0-5632 GCA_046760705.1 bacterium | reverse complement strand
TATGCCCCACCGCTACCCATTTCTCTTAGTGGATCGGATCATCGATCTGGAGCCCAGAAAAAGGGTCATCGGCCTCAAGAACGTGACCATCAATGAACCTTTCTTCGACGGCCACTTTCCCGGTCATCCCATCATGCCCGGAGTGTTGATCGTTGAGGCCATGGCCCAGGTCGGCGGGGTGCTGCTCCTCAACACGGTGGAGGAGCCGGAGGACAAGCTCGTCTATTTCATGGGCCTCGATGGGGTCCGTTTTCGCAAACCGGTACACCCCGGTGATCAGATCCGATTTGAATTGGAGATGCTCAAATTCCGGCGGAACACCTGTAAGATGGAGGGCAAGGCCTTTGTCTCAGGGGACCTGGTGGCTGAGGCCACTCTCATGGCCACGATCGTGGAAAAGTAAAAAGGTAGAGGGCATAAGAAGGCAGGGGGATTTTGGTTCGTATTCATCCAACGGCCATCGTCGATCCGAAGGCTGAGATTGGACAGGATGTGCAGATCGGACCGTATACCGTCGTTGAGGGCGATACGGTTGTTGGCGACGAGACCAAGATCGCCTCGCACGTTCTGCTCCTTTCGGGCACTCGGATCGGAAAAGGATGCAGGATCCACTCCAGTGCTGTTTTGGGAGACGCGCCCCAGGATTTGAAATACGAGGGCGAACCAACTACATTAGAGATCGGCGATATGACCATCATCCGGGAGTTCTGCGCCTTGCACCGCGGCACGGCCGAAAGCGGGAGGACAGTGATCGGCAGGGGCTGCTTTATCATGGCCTACGTCCACATCGCTCACGATTGCCGCATCGGCAATCACGTCATCTTGGCCAACGCCGTCAATATGGGTGGCCATACCGAGATTCACGACTACGCCAACGTCGGAGGTGTTGTGGCCATCCACCAGTTCATCAAGATCGGCTGCCACTCCATCATCGGGGGCGGCTACAGGGTACCCAAGGACGTCCCCCCATACGTCAGGGCCGGTGGCTATCCGCTCAAGGTGGCCGGGCTCAATCTGATCGGCCTGAAGCGCCGCGGTTTTCCCGATGAGACCATCGGTCACTTGAAAAAAGCCTACCACCTTCTGTTTCGATCTCAACTGAATGTCTCTCAGGCCGTGCAACGGATGAAGGAGGAGCTCGCTCTCACCGAGGAGATTCGAACGATCATCGATTTCATTGAACGGAGCGAGCGGGGTATCATCCGATAGAAGTCGAAGAGTCGAAAGGTCAAAAAGAAGGTCAGCAAAAGAGAGTGAAATTGTTTGATCTATGTCGCTACATTTCAGGACTTTTGGACTCTTTGACCTCTCGACGTGATGCTTTCTGGCGACAGCAAAGCAGCCGCCGTTAACAATGGGAGCGCCAACACAGTGAAGGCTATTCGAGTGGGAGTGATCGGTCTGGGCCATTTGGGGCGCCAACATCTGCGGGTCTATTCGGAGCTGAAAGAGGCCAGACTGATGGGCGGCTATGACATCGATCTGGTCAAGGCCCGGGAGCGGTGCCGTACTCTGGGCACCAGAGCCTTTCCAGAATGCGAGGCCCTGTTGGAACGGGTGGAGGCAGTGAGCATCGCTGTCCCCACTCTCTCCCACTACGAGGTCGCAAGATTGGTTTTCGACAGAGGGGTTCACCTCCTGATCGAGAAGCCGATAACAAGGACCCTCGAAGAGGCGGAGGCTCTCATCGACGATGCAAACAGAAAGAACCTTGTCCTCCAGGTAGGCCACATCGAACGGTTCAATGGAGCCATGCGGGCCCTAAAAGACTTCTCCATAAAGCCTCTGTTTATCGAATCCCACCGGTTGGCCCCCTTTGATCCCCGAGGGACCGACGTGAGCGTTGTCCTCGATCTGATGATCCACGATGTGGACATTGTCCTGAGCTTGGTCAAAAGCCCCATCGAGCGAGTCGATGCGGTGGGCGTCGGGGTTGTCTCTGAGAAGGAGGATATAGCCAACGGCAGGATCCTGTTCAAGAATGGGTGTGTGGCCAATCTTACGGCCAGCCGGATTGCCCGGAAGCGGATGCGAAAGATGCGCATCTTCCAGCACAACGCTTACATCACTCTGGACTTTTTGGAAGGCCAGGCGGAGATGTTCCGCCTGGTCGGCCCGGATCTGGCCGGCAGAGAAACTCAGCAACTCTCCCCCGATTTTGGACAGATCGAACTGGGAACTAAGGGGAACAGAATTCTGTGCGAACGCCCCCTGGTTCAGAAGGAAGAACCCCTGAAGTTGGAGCTGCAGTCTTTCCTCCGGGCGGTCCAAACGGGCCGGCGGCCGGTCGTCTCCGGTGAGGACGGCCGGGACGCACTCAAGGTGGGCCTTCAGATCGTCGAGGGCGTGAAGGTCCATTCGGCCCGCCTCCGGGCCAACTTCTGATCCAAGGGGAGGTATGCCGACTGTCCTCATTTCCGCAGGTGAAGTTTCAGGGGACCTTCACGGAGCACACTTAGTCCGGGAGATGCACAAGCGAGCTTCTGACCTAAAATTCTTCGGGATCGGCGGAAACGAGATGAAAAATAACGGTGTGGAACTGAGGTATCACATCGATCGGATGGGTCTGGTAGGTCTCGCCGAAGTGGTTCGCCAACTGCCCTTTGTCAGACGGGTGCTGGGCCAATTCCGTCGCCTCATGGAGCAGAGACGACCGGATCTGGTGATCTTGATCGATTATCCTGGCTTCAACCTGCAGTTGGCGAGGGTGGCTGCCCGGATGTCGATTCCGGTCCTCTATTACATCGCTCCCCAGGTGTGGGCCTGGGGGGCCGGGCGGATCAAAACCATTGCCCGTTACGTTGAGAAGGTGGCCGTCATCCTCCCTTTTGAAGTCGACTTGTACCGCCAAGCCGGTGTCGATGTCGAGTTCGTGGGGCATCCCCTCTTGGAGAGCTTGGATCCGGTCCTGATGAAGGAGGAGTTTTACCGCCGATACGGTTTGCGCAACTCCGGGCCACTTCTGGGGCTGCTGCCCGGAAGCCGGCCGGCCGAAATCGGACGCCTGTTGCCGGTTATGCTCAAGGCCGCAAGGATTATCCGAGCAGAGATCGGCGATCTTCAGGTCGTGGTCGCCGCTGCTTCCGCGGTCGACGTGCATCAGATTGAGCGGACGATCGGCCTGCATCGTGCCGAGACGGTTGTGATTCGAGGCTCTACCCACGAGGTGATGAGATACGCCGACCTTCTTCTCATCGCCTCGGGCACGGCCACTCTGGAGGCGGCCTGCTACGGCACACCGAGCCTCATCCTGTATAAGGTCGGCTTCATCACGTGGCTGATCGGACAACGTTTAGTGAGGGTGCCCCATATCGGATTGGTCAATATCATCGCCGGCAAACAGATCGTTCCGGAGTGCATCCAGTTCGATGCGACCCCGGCGAGGGTGGCCTCCGAAGCTCTCCTCCTGCTAAGGGACCAGGAGCGCCGAGAAGGGATGCGATCGGAGATGATGAAGGTTCGACAGCAGTTGGGTGAAGAGGGAGCCTCGGCGAGGACAGCACAGATCGCCTTGGATCTCTTGAGAGGGACCCGGGCCCCCTCCTCACTCCGCAGGAGCGGCCCATGAAGAAGCGGTTACTCAACGAGCTGTCCCTCTTGGCAGCCCCGACGCTGGGCTCCCTCTTCATCAGAATATTGGGGAGAACCTGGCGATACACAACGGTGAAGAGAGAGCAGGCCGAAAGGAGGCGAGTCAGGGGAAAGGGGCTCATCTATGCCCTGTGGCACGGCCGAATGTTGCCCCTCATATACATGTATCGGGATCGAAGGGTCCACGTGCTGGTCAGCCGACACCGCGACGGGGAGCTGGCCACCCGGATAGTGGAGAGAGTAGGCTACGGGGCCGTGCGAGGGTCCTCAACTAGCGGAGGGGCCAGGGGGTTTCAGGACCTCCTCAACAAGGTTACCTCCGGTTTCGACGTGGCCATCACCCCCGACGGCCCTCAAGGGCCGCCCTGTAAAGTCCAGCCCGGCGTCCTCCGCTTGGCCCAACTGAGCAAAAGTCCCATCATTCCTATCACCCACGGAGCCTCAAACCCAACTACCCTGAAGAGTTGGGACGGTTTCATGATCCCAAAACCCTTCTCCCGATGCGTGGTGGTGTACGGCGATCCCATATTCGTTCCTCCAGACGCCTCATCCGCCCTTCTGGAAGAGAAACGGGCCGAGCTGGAACGGAGTCTGAACAGAATCTCGGAACAGGCCGACTCCTTTTTCGATTGAGACACGATGTACGCCCTCTACAACATTCTGCTGCATCTGACCGTCGTAGTTGCCTCTCCCTTTCTTCTCCTCATGGTTCTCTTTAACCGGTACAACCTTCGTCAGCGCTTGGGCTCTTCCAAGAGCGGTTCAGAGGCCCTCGGAGGGAGGGGGGTATGGTTTCACGCCGCATCCATGGGGGAGGTGGCCGCCTTAGCCACCGTAGTGGACGAGATCAAAAGGTGGTGCCCGCTGGTGAGGGTGGCTGTCTCCACAACATCAGCCACAGGACAGAGACGGGCCAAGGAGTTGATTCCCTCGGCCGAGGGTCTCTTTCTCGCCCCCTTGGACCTCCCTTGGGCGGTGGATCGGGTCCTTCGCCGACTTCAACCCACGAGCCTCCTTCTCACAGAGACAGAGCTGTGGCCCAATATGATCGTCAGGGCCAAGCACCGGGGGTGCAAGGTGGCCCTCATCAACGGGCGAATGAGCCCCAAAAGTGTGGATCGGTACAGGCGGGTGAAAGGGCTCATGAGCGCCCTTCTGGATCGGTTTGACCTGTTGTGTGTCCAGACGGAGACCGACCGGGATCGCTTTCTGGCCCTGGGGGCCGACCCCGAAAGAGTTGCTGTTCTGGGCAATCTCAAGTTTGACCTCCTCCGTTTTCTGGCCAGCCAGACCAAATCGACCGTGACCAGGGAGTCTTTGGGTATTCCCTCTCGGTCAAAGGTGATCGTGGCCGGAAGCACGCGTCCCGGCGAAGAAGAGATCCTGCTACCAGGGTACACCAAGGTGAGAGAGGCCCAAGGGGAAACCGTCTTCATTATGGCTCCCCGGCACCTCGACCGAATTGGCGAGGTCGAGCGGATTCTGTCGAACCGCGGAATGGAATTTACGAGCCGGAGCCGCACTGACAACACCGTCTCCATCGATTCCGGGATCATCCTTCTGGACACCATGGGCGAGCTGACGCAGGTCTACTCCTTTGCCGACGTGGCCTTCGTCGGTGGCAGCCTGGTCCCGTGCGGCGGCCACAACCCCCTTGAACCGGCCATGTGGGGGGTCCCGGTCCTCTTTGGGCCTCACCGAGACCACGTCCGCCAGCTCACCGACCTGCTCATTCAGCAGCAGGGAGGCATTGAGATCAAAAATGGCAACGATTTTGCCGATACCGTCATCCGCCTGCTCAAAGACCCCGACGAACGAGAGAGAAGAGGCCGATCTGCCCTGAAGGTTGTGGAGGACCATTCAGGAGTCGCCACACGGACAGTTCAGGTGCTGCGCCACCACGGCGTTCTTTAACTGATTGGCGCATGTCTGGGGACACCCTTGCCAACCGAAGGTAGTGATATTTTCAAAAAGGGCCTTCTGGTCATGGGAAAAATGGTATATCTTCTTTGAGCCAGGGAGCAGACGCTCAACCGAAAAA
>JBHIER010000244.1:0-5634 GCA_046760705.1 bacterium | reverse complement strand
GCAACATGGCGATGAAGACCGCGATCAACTCTTTGGGCAGTCCTGCCAGAAAGTGCGCAATCTGATCAACCATTCTCCCAACCCTGTTCACCGATCAGCGGCACAAAGGTGCAGCCGCACACCTCTTCTCTTTTTACCTTCTCCCCCCTTCTTTTCACCACCATCAGGGTCTGCAAAAGGGTGTTGCCTATGGGGATAACGATCCGACCGCCGTCAGCCAACTGTTCCACCAACGCCTGAGGCACGTCCGGAGCGCCGGCCGTAACCATAATCCGATCGAAAGGGGCGAACTCCTTCCAGCCCAGGGTGCCGTCACCGGTGCGAATGATGATGTTGCTGTATCCCAGAGCATCGAGAGTTCTTCTGGCCAAGGAGGCCAACTCCGGCACCCGCTCGATGGAAAAGACACGGGTGGCCAGCTCGGCCAGAACAGCAGCCTGGTAGCCTGAACCGGTTCCGATCTCAAGAACCTTGCTGTTCTCCTCCAACTGCAACTGCTCCGTCATGAGGGCCACCATGTATGGCTGCGATATGGTCTGGCCCTGACCGATGGGCAAGGGGTGATCCCCGTAGGCGCGGCTCCACAGCTCCTTGGGCACGAATCTGTGGCGTGGAACAGTGCCCATGGCCTCCAAAACCCTTCTGTCTTTGATGCTTCTGGGAACCAGTTGGGTCCTGACCATGCGCTCCCGAGCAATGGTGTAGTCCAAAAAGAGTTCTCCTGATGTGGCGTGTGTAGGGGGCCGAAAATGGTGATTCTGTTCACATCTTCACAGTGGAATGGCGGATAAGCCCTCCGTTTTGTGCCAAAACCTCCACCGCCTCAACTGCTTCATGGCTCCGTAATTGGTGAGATCCAGACGGAGCGGCGTGACGGAGATCATATTCCGGTCGATGGCGGCCACGTCGGAGTCCTCACCCCCCTCCCAGTCCGGGGCGCTGCCACCGATGCGAAAGTACGATTGGCCATCCGGTCCAGTTTGCCGCTCGATGACATCGCGATAGATGCGCTTGCCCAGATGGGTGATCCGCACCCCGCCAATCTTGTCCCAAGCACAATTGGGGACGTTGACATTGAGGAGCGTGTCCTCGGGCATACCTTCTCGGGCGATGATCTCCACCAGCCGAACCGAAAAGTGGGCTGCATGCTCGAAGATATTATACCGATCGAAGGTCGGATTCCCATCTTTTGGCACGGAGATGGCCACAGAGGGAATCGACAGCAGTGTACCCTCGATGGCGGCAGCCACTGTTCCGGAGTAGGTCACATCGTCGGCGAGATTGGCCCCATGATTGATGCCCGATATGACGAGATCGGGTTTCTGGTCCAACAGGTTGTAGACCGCAAACATCACACAGTCTGTGGGAGTACCGTCGACACTGTAAACGTCACCCTGCAACTCACAAATTTTGAGAGGCCGATTGAGGGTGAGGGAATGGCTGGTGGCACTCTGCTCCCGATCCGGGGCGACGACAACCGTATGCCACTCCTTCGACAGGATAGAACGAAGGGTCTGGAGCCCTTTCGCCTCCACTCCGTCGTCGTTCGTAATGAGGATCAACATGGTTTGAAGAGTCTGTCGTGTTGGCCAGCGCTAACAAAAAAGAGCAGAAGGAAACTCTGCTCCCTGGAATGGTTTTCTTATCAAAAATGGTCGGGGCGACTGGATTTGAACCAGCGACCACCAGCCCCCCATGCTGGTGCGCTACCGGACTGCGCTACGCCCCGATCCGATTCAATATACCAAAAAGCGAGCATGCTTGCAAGAAAAAAATTGGCTTTTTGTCACCTGAAAACGGGGTGCGAGCTCTATTCCAGAAGGGCAAGTACCTCTCTCAACCCCTGGCGTATCTGAAACAGGAGGTCTCTGGTCCGAAGCTCTTCGAAGGATAATTCCAACTGACCGGAGCGTTCCTTCTGGGATTTTTTCAGTCTCTCTCTGGCCCCCTTTATGGTGTATTTCTCGTTATACAGGAGGTGTTTGATCAAAAAGATCAGTTTGATATCTTTGATCCGGTAGGCTCGGTTGCCGGCCCGATTCTTCTTCGGACGCAGAGCAGGGAATTCGGTCTCCCAGAAACGCAGAACATGTTGCTTCAGGTCGGTCAGTCTGCTCACCTCGCTGATGGAATAGTAGAGCTTTGTCGGCGAATCTGCCACGACCAATTCCTCCCCTGCGGTCACCACTTCTCAGCCTTGGCGGCCCGCATCATCAGATCGGCCACGGCCCGCGCAGGATCCTTGCCCTCAAAGAGCACGGCGTACACCTCGTTCGTAATAGGCATCTCCACATGATATTGCTGAGCCAATTGGTGGGCCGCTTTGGTGGTCATGACCCCTTCAGCGATCATGACCATACCTTCGAGTACTTGGGACAAGGATTTCCCCTTTCCGATCTCTTGGCCCACATACCGGTTGCGACTGTAGCGACTCAAGCATGTGGTGATGAGATCGCCCACACCCGACAGCCCGGCGAAGGTGGATGCCTCGGCCCCCATGCTTACCCCCAATCGGGTGATCTCTGCCAGGCCGCGCGTTAGCAGCGCTCCCTTCGCATTGTCCCCAAATCCCAAACCGTCCGATATCCCGGCTGCAATGGCAATAATATTCTTCAGCGCACCGCCCAACTCCACTCCGACCACGTCCTGATCCGTATACACTCGGAAATAGGGTGAAATGAACCTCCTTTGCACAGCTTCGGCCACGTCTCGATCGCTTGAAGCTACCACCACAGAGGTGGGGATCTGACGACTTACCTCCTCTGCATGGCTGGGGCCGGAGAGAACAGCAGTGCGGTTTCGAAGATTGTCGGGAAGCTCCTCTGCAAGAACTTCGGACATTCGCCTGAATGTCCCGTTTTCGATCCCCTTCACCCCACTGACAATGAGGGGCGCATTAACAATAAAAGGGGCGACCTTCCGGGCTACCTCCCGGAGCACGTGCGAGGGAACAGCGAAAACCAGCATCCCCACTTGACCCGAGACGAGATCCTCCAGATCTGAAGAGACCAAAATCTCCTCAGGCAAAATGGCCCCAGCGAGAAGATCGGGGTTCTGCCGCTCCCGGCGCAGCCTCTCCGCCACCTCCGGCCGAAACTCCCAGAGGGAGACATCGCTTCCGCATCGCTTCAAGTGGCAGGCTAAAGTTATGCCCCAACTCCCTGCCCCAAGGATCGCTACACTTTTCGTATCACTCGCATCAGACAAATGGCGACCGCCTCAAACAAAAAGACCCCCTATTCGGTCTGCCAAGGAGGTCTCAGCTCAAATTGTCTCACCAGCCAAACAGGTCAGTTCCCTCTCTGCCAAGATCTTGGTGGAGCTGACGGGGATCGAACCCGTGACCTCTTGTCTGCCAGACAAGCGCTCATCCCATCTGAGCTACAGCCCCACCTTTTCTCACCACGTGATGGCCCCGGTACAGCCACAACCCTTACATACTTAGAGTGTAACACATTAAATCCTTTTTGTCAAGTAAAAATTTCGGTTTTTTCAAATTTTTGGTGCTGAGGAGCCGACCGATTCTCGAGATATGGGTTGGAAGGCCAGGGGTTGCATCTTACCGGCCCAACGATTTTGAACTTGCAACCACTAAGAACTTGTTTTATATTGAGTGACGACGCCAAGAGGGAGGCCGTGAATACGATGTTGAGGCGAGAGAAGAGGGCTTCGGTGAAAGATATTCTGAAAGTCATCACCGGTATACTCCTCATCGTCGTATCGGGCTGTATGCCTGATGCAAAGCGCGACAATCCCTTTGACCCCAAGTCTGAGGGATATAGCGACGAGGGGAGGCTCACCGGGAGGGTCACCAGAATATATCGGCCGTCCGAAGGGATTGAGGGGGTCACAGTGTCCCTCAATCCCCCTGGGAGCTCTAGCCTCACCGATGGTGACGGGTTTTACACAATTGATAACATTCCCAGTGGCACCATCGAAGTGATCGCCAGAAAGTCTGGATATGCTCAAGACTCTATGACCGTTGAGATCGTTGCCGGGCAAAGCCATGCTGCCAACTTTTCCCTCGACGGCCTGCCATATTTCTTGGACATCCGGATCGGTTCCGAGCACGACAGACCCTCTCCGTCCGACGACCGCTACTTTTTCCACTTTGAGGCCCAAGTGAACGATCCCGACGGCCTTTCGGACATCGATTCTGCCGTGGTTCGGGTTGAGGCTCTCGGGTTTCGTAAAGAGCTCATCCTCATTCCGAACACGAATCGCTTCTCCCTCACGGTCTCTGCGGAGGAGATCGCAGGAGAGTCCCTCGAGGCGCTGGTGGGGAAGGAGGTGGTCTTTTCTGCCTGGGATAGGATCGGGCTCAGGAGCGATGCCCCCCCGGAACATCTGGTGCGCATCATTCACCCATCGCCCTCAACTGTTACCCCCAGTGAACAGGAGGTGGTGGACTCTCAGCCCCTTCTGGTCTGGGCCGCCTTCTCCGCCCCTTTTACTTTCACCTATACCGTTGATGTGAAGAACGCTTTCTCATCGGGGTGGCACCGAGAGGGCATCCCTCCGGATACGACATCGGTAACTGTGAGCGACCCCCTCGACAGTCGGTGGTCCCATTATTGGGCCGTTTGGGTGGTGGACGAATTCGGCAACATCAGCAAGTCTCCGTACGTCACGTTTTGGGTCGGAGGAGAAAGATAGATGGAAGAATCGATGGCCATTGAGAAAGGCCACTTCGACGCCCTGTTGGCCATCAGTCAAGAGATCAATTCCATCCAGGAGATCGACCCCCTTTTGAACAAGGTGATGGATACGGCTATGAAGACTTTGACGGCAGAGCGCGGGTTCCTCATCCTGGGCGACAGCACCTCCGGGGAGATGTCGGTGATGGTGGCCCGCAACATTTCGGAGGAGACGATCAAGGACACCACCCAGATATCCACCAGCGTTGTTCAGGCCATTTTAGAGGGTGGGAGGCCGATCCTCACCCACGACGCCCAGGAGGATCCGCGGTTCAAAGGGTCTGAGAGCGTGGTCTTTCACGGCATCCTCTCTGTGGCCTGTGTGCCCCTGCGCCTGAGGGACCGTCTGATCGGATGTATTTACGTCGACAGCCGCAGCCAGCGGCGTAGGTTCACTCAGGAGAGCTTGGCCTTTCTCACTGCCTTCGCCAATCAGGCGGCCGTGGCCATCGAGAATGCCAGACTATATGAGAAGCTTCGAGCGGAGAACATTAGGCTTAAAAAGGAGGTGGGGGAGAAGTTTCGGTTTGAGGGCATCATCGGTCAGAGCAGAAAGATGCGGCAGGTGTTGGACATTGTCGAAAGGATCGCCGACTCCGACGTCTCCGTACTGATACAGGGGGAGAGCGGCACCGGAAAAGAGCTCATCGCCCGGGCCGTCCACTACAACGGGAGGCGAAAAGGTGGCCCCTTCGTGGCCCAATACTGCGGAGCCCTCACCGAGACCCTCTTGGAGAGCGAGCTCTTCGGCCACAAGAAGGGCTCCTTCACCGGGGCAGTGGAGGACAAGAAGGGGCTTTTTGAGGCGGCCGACGGCGGAACCTTCTTCCTGGATGAGATCGGCGATATCAGCCCTAACATTCAAACCAAACTGCTCCGCGTCCTCCAGGAGGGAGAGATCAAACGCGTCGGAGAGACGCGGACCCGACAGGTCGAT
>JBHIER010000243.1:0-5671 GCA_046760705.1 bacterium | reverse complement strand
TTTCAGGGGACTGTGCAGGACCATTTTGTTACTTTTGCGACAAGGGCGGTGGGTTAAATTCTCACTCTCTTCAGGAAAACCTTTAAACAGGAGGAGAAGCAAATGCTTCAAAAAGTAGGATTTTGTTCTGCCGGGCTCATAACGCTCACAGTAATGTGTGGGGTGGGCTGGGGGCAGGAACCGGCCGCAGAGCGGATCATCCCTTTAGAGGAGATTGTGGTGACAGCCACTCGGGAGTTGCCTTCTCTCTACCATTCACCGGCCAGCGTCAGCGTCATCACCGCTGACCTCATCGATGCCCGCAACGTTTACACCGTGGGGCAGATGGTCAACACTGCCCCCAATATGCGATTGGAGGGGACTACCAAAGGGGCTTTCAAGTGTCCGTGCATCAGGGGTTTCGGGGCCTCAAATAACATTGTCCTGTTGGACGGGATCCCCATGAACACCGGCTTCGCCAACTGGGGTAACATCACCTCCCTGCCGGCCAACGACATCAGAAGGATAGAGATCGTCCGGGGGTCCAACTCCATCGTTTATGGCCCCAACGCCTTAGGCGGGGTGATCAATATCATCAGCCGTAAGGGTGAAGGCAGGCTCAGCCCCAAGGGCCTGATCCGCTGGGGGAGCAACAACTTTCAGAAATATCTGGCCAGTCTGGGGGGCGGAAGGGAGAGAGTCGATTGTCTCTTCACCCTCAGCCGGGATCGGAGCGACGGCTATCTGCCCAACACCGATTACGAGGCCCTCAACTTCAGCACAAATTTAGGATACCGGGTGGGGCGAACGAACCTCCGGTTCAATGGGGGCTACATCGACGCCGAAGCCGGGGTGCCCATCGATCCCAAAGCGCCCCAGCGCATCGAGCCCTGGCGAGGATGGCGAGGGAGCTTAGCCCTTCAGAGCCGCCTATCCCCGAGGTGGCACCTGTCGGCCAACTCCTACGTCAACCGCGAAAAATATACTATCCGGGTTTACACCGACACCACTTTCGCCGCTGTAAAAAAGGAGCTGCCCAACCGGGGGGTCACTTACGGCGGGGAGGTGGTCAACAATTTTGCCCTCGCCCCCAACCATCTGTTGACCTCAGGCCTGCAGGTGAAAAGTGACGATGTGGACTTCGCCTACGTGGGCGGCCAACGGCAGGCCCGCATCTACAGCGGGTTTCTCCAACACATATCCACCTACCGGGAGAAAGTCACCCTCAACCTGGGTCTGCGGGCCGACGGCCACTCTTCGGCCGGCAGTACGGTCAACTACAATCTCGGCCTCGTCCTGCGGCCCCGAAGGCTGACCAAGCTGCGCCTGTCCTACGGCACAGCCAGCCGGTTCCCGGCCATCCGGGAGCTGTACATGGTCGCCCCGGCCCCGGGGCGGGGCGACATCGATCTGAAGACCGAGGAGAGTATTACCTTTGAGGCCGGCCTGGAGCTGCTCGTCGCCCCCTTGACCGAGGCCAAGCTGACCTACTTTCGAACAGAGGCCGAAAACCTGATTGAACGGGATTTGGCCCAGAAACCATGGGTCTTTGCCAATATCAGCTCGGCTCTCATGGAGGGTGTGGAGTTGGAGCTGTCCAGAGAGGCCCTCGGGCGGTGGGGCTATTTTCTCAACTTCTCCTCTCTCAAAGCAAAGAACACCCAGACCGATGAGACCCTCAATTTCCGGCCCCGATACCAGGCCTCAGGCGGGCTGCGATACCGGACAGGGGGGTGGGATTTCAACCTGACCGAACGCTATGTAGGCCGGCAACAATACACTCAACTGGATGCACGGCAGACCCTGGACGGCTACCTCGTCACCGAGGTGAAGTTCAACTACACCCTCGGCTCTTACGGCCAGTTATCGATGGCCGTGGACACTCTCTTTGACAAAGGGTATGACCTGGAAGGCCATCAGCAGGCCAGGCCCACCACCCCCGGTCCATCCCGCAATTATACCGTGGGTTACTCGGTGGGATTTTGAGGACAACCCAGGAAAGATGAAAGCGAAATTCATACCCATCGTCTTAGTCCTCATTTTCAACTCCGTCAGTGACGGTTGCCAGAGGGGGAGCAGCCAGTCGGAGGGCGTAGTTTGTAAAATCCTCTCGCCGGAATCTTGGACCGGCTGGGGGTGGCCGGTCAATCTTGGCCCGAACATCAATACCCCCGAGGTGGAGTGTGCCCCGGCCATCTCCTTTGACGGCCAATGGCTCTATTTTGAGGCCGAGCGGCAAGAAGGATACGGAGGAAACGATATCTATGTCTCGCACTGGAACGGAACCGATTGGGAACTGCCAGTCAATCTGGGACCGGCAATCAATACTCAATATGGAGAGAGTAAACCCACCCTATCTGCTGGTGGGGACAGCCTGTTCTTTATTTCAGCCCGGCTCAGTGGCTACGGCAGAGGGGATATTTACATGTCCACCTGGCAGGATTCGGGCTGGGGTGAGCCGCAGTTGTTGCCCGCGCCTCCCAACTCGCCCTTCGGCGAAACCTCGCCCTATCTTTCGGCCGATGGTACGGAACTTTTCTTCTCCTCGAGCCGAGCCGGCGGCTACGGCTGGAACGACCTCTATGTCTCCCGATGGAACGGCAGCCAGTGGTCTGCCCCCCAGAACCTGGGCCCCCACATCAATACATCCAACAACGAGTGGTATTGTTGTTTCTCCCCGGATAGAACCAAGCTCTATTTTATCGTCGATCGGCCCGGAGGTTGGGGCAATATCGACATCTGGGAATCGACCCGGACCGATTCCGGTTGGGCCCTTCCGGTCAACTTAGGGGGCCTCATCAATACCAGATCTCCTCTATGCAGTCCTTCTATCACCTCTGACGGGGCGACCCTCTACTTTGGAGGAGGCGGACCGGATAGCTATGGCGATCTGGATCTCTGGCAATCCCATTTCGAGGGGGAACCGACGGTGCGGCGATCACAGAGTCCGGACTCAGGATGGGTGACCACCGCCGATCTGCCGGGTGCCGAAGTGGTGTTATCACTGTTAGAAGCTTCGGACGGCACCATCTACGCCGGCACATATCCCTATGGCCGGGTGTTCAAATCGTTCGATAGGGGCCGCCATTGGGAAGAAACCGCTGAGCTGCCCGGGGCTATCATGGTCTATTCTCTCCTGAAGCGGCCGGATTCTACCATACTGGCCGGAACCTTCCCCCATGGAGATCTCTTCGCCACCAGCAATGGCGGCCAAAGCTGGGAAAAGCTGAGCCGACCACCTTTTTCCACCGAAATCCGCTCGCTGCTGTTAGCTTCCAACGCAGCTATTTATGCTGGTACGGCCCCCAATGGTAAGATTTTTAAATCTTTCAACGGAGGAGCCAACTGGATACCCACTGGTGATCTACAGAACGTGATCGTCCCCTGGACCATTTACCAAGGACAGAACGGTATTCTGTACGCCGGGACCGTGCGGGGTATGGGGGTCTTCAGATCACTCAATTGGGGAGGCAGTTGGGAAAAGATTGGAGAGTTTCGTCGTGGCTTTCTGGTTTTCGATAGCCCATCCATTGCTTCTTTACTTCAGACGCCCGATGGTACTCTCTTCGCCGGCATGGTCATGAAGGGCCACGGCAGCACCGGTGGGGTTTTTAAATCCACTGATGGGGGCGAGGTCTGGGACATGTGCACCCATCTGCCTGCCTGTAATGGGGTCTGGGCATTGTTGCAAACCTCAGATGGAGCCATTCTTGCTGGACTTTCCACAATAGAGGAGGATATTGTCTACCGTTCTGAAGATGGTGGACAGACCTGGAGTGGCACGGGAAATCTGGCCGGGGCGCGGGAGGTGTTCTGCCTTCTGCAGGATTCCCACGGGTCCGTGTACGCCGGCACCGCACCCAACGGCGACGTCTTCAAGTTGTCAGTCCTCAAAAAAGGCGACGTGAATGGTGATGGAACCATTGACGTTGTGGACGTGGTGATGTGTGTCAACATCATCTTGGGGCTTTATGAACCCACCCCTGACCAGATCTGGCGGGCCGATTATAATGAAGATGGTGAGGTGGACGTTTTGGATGTAGTGCTTATTGTAAATGCGATTTTGGAAGGGAGATAATATGTTAGAGGTTAGAAGGTTTAAGAGTCCTCAGGTGCTGGCTATCCTCGTGAACATTTTTAGTCTATTCTTGTTCTGTGTTGTTGCTTCACGGTCAGCGGTCAGCCAACCTTTGGGATATCAGTTCAAGATCGTTTTCTCCAGCACTTCAGACTGGGCGAGCCTGGAGATTACAAACAGTGACGCGGTTGTCTGCCTCGATTCTGAGGTTCTGGTGGACGAGTCCGGCTCGGCCACCATCAATTGCCGCGGGATTTTCAAGCCGGATACAGCCCTGGTGACGGTTGAGCACTTTCTTTTCTCAGAGGCAATCCCGGGGGAAGGGCTGACATTCCGGAGCCAGAAGGGGGATTGGGGCGATGTGCACATCATCGTGGTCAATGACAATTCAGAGCCACCGGATTCGGTCTACTTCTTCACCAACCCGGGCAGCATCTCCGGAGACCCGACTAACAACCGCACCTTCACCGTCCCGGCAAATCTTTTGACCCAAAACGGTCCTGTATCTTTAGAGGGCAACCCCCTCTTTATGCCTAAAAAGGTGTGCGCATTCTATTATCCGTGGTACGGGAATCCCTGGGGGCCGACTGGCTACTGGCGCCACTGGGATCCCGACAACAATTACGCCAGCACCGATACCCCCATTTTGGGCTATTACGACTCCCTGAGTGACACGATCGTCACCCAACACGTGCAATGGGCCAAGGAGTATGGAATCGACGTCTTCATATCATCGTGGTGGGGGATCGGCTCTTTTGAGGATGCGGCTCTGGGGTTGATACTCGACGCGGCCCTCAACGATGGACTCCAAGTAACCGTGTATCTGGAAGCATCCGGGGCGGCCCAGAACGCATCCCCGGAGGAAAGACCCGACATTTTTGCCCATGAGCTCAATTACATCATCGACACCTACGGCCACCATCCATCATTCTTCAAACTGGACGGTGCCCCTGTCGTCTTCATTTATGGGCTACCTCTCAGTTTGATACCCCTTAACGATTGGGAATATGTGCTGAGTCAAGTGAGCACCGAGGCCGTCTTCATTGCCGACAGCTTCGATCCTTCGGTCCTTGACATCTTCGACGGTTTTCACACTTATAACCCGGTGGCGCTGTCCGAAGAGGAGACGGACCGGTTGTACTGGAACGCCTATCTGCAGGCTTCTTACCACGGCAAAATATTTGCCGCTACTGTGGTGCCGGGATACGACGATAGAGTCATCCGGGACCCGGGCCTTTATGTGCCGAGAGAAGGGGGTACATTCTACCAGACAAGATGGGATGTGGCCACATCAAATGCACCCCATTGGATTCTCATCACCAGTTGGAACGAATGGCACGAGGGCACGGAGATCGAACCCTCGATAGAATATGGATACCAATACCTCGACTCGACAAAGGTGTATCGCGACCGGTGGGTTATGGTTCCGGGCGACGTGAACGGCGATGGGACGATCAACGTGCTCGATGTGGTGATGGTGGTCAATTTTATCCTCGAGATAGACACTCCAACCCCGGAGGAGTTTGTCCGGGCGGACATGAACGAAGACGGAGAGATCAACATCTTAGATGTAGTGCTGATTGTGAACAAGGTGATTGATTTTCATTACCAATA
>JBHIER010000242.1:0-5698 GCA_046760705.1 bacterium | reverse complement strand
CTTTTTCTGGTCAGCGACGGACTACGAGTCCCTCGATGCCATGTTCATCAGCGGGGGAGGGGCGGTCATTCCCGGCCTGCCGGACCTGTTGGAGAGATTGACGAGGACAACAGTAAAGACTCTGAACCCCTTTGTCAGGGTCAGATACGATTACGGCCTCTTTGGTGAGCGGCCCGTGGAGAAGATGGCCCCGCTTCTTGCGGTGGCTGTGGGATTGGCTCTCAGGAGGATCAGGTAGATGGCGTTAGAGTTCAATCTACTTCCGGAGGAGTTTCGCCGTCCTGAACGGGTCGTCCTGTTGAGGGTGTGGGCGGTGGTGCTGGGGGTGGTGGTGGCGGCCTTGGTCCTCCTGCTTGTGCTGGTCTATACCGGGCAGTTGCGAAAGCTGAAGGATCTGGCCGGCAGAATTGACGAGGCCCAGAGAAAGATCGCCGAGCTGCAGGAGAGCGTTCAGTTGACGAAAGAGGTGGACGAACTCAAAAAGGGACTCACAGAAAACATCGGCGCCATCAACGCTCTGGCCAATCAGAATGGAGAACGGGTCAGAATTTTGCAGGGGATCAACAGTTGTGTTCCCCCTCAACTATGGCTGGTATCCCTCGAGGAGAAGAATCTGGGAGGTGGCTACGGGTATCTCATTACCGGGTATGCAAATTCCAACCTGACAGTGGTCCGATTCATAGAGAGGTTGAAGGAGTCTCAGGAATTTCAGAGCGTCACCCTGACTTTCATTAAACCTGCCAAGGTGGCCGATGAGGATGTCTTGAATTTTGAGGTGAACAGTGTGGTCAGTATCTCGGCAAGTGAAACGTAACGACAGCAGGAGGAGGCTATGAATCTGGGAGCGTCTCCAGTGTTAAGAGTTCTGTTGGTGATACTCCTGGTGGCCGTAGTGCTGTATGGGTTCAACCGATACGTCTATACCCCCAACCAGCAGAAGATTCGGGGGATGCAGCAGGAGTTGATGCGGTTGACCACCACCCTGCTCCACGTCAGGGAGACCGTGGAGAATCTGCCGAGGGTGAGAGCTGAATATGAATCCCTGCAGCAAGAATGGCGGAAGCTGCAGACTATGGTGCCTGAGACCGAGGAGGTGACCGACCTCATCCAACAGGTGTCCGTGGCAGAGCGAAAGGCGGGTGTTTACATCATCTCCATAGAGCCCCAGGTTCCTCGAGCCAAGGAGCTCTATACCGAAAACCCCTATCGTTTGCGGCTCGAGGGGAGTTACCACAGCTTCGCCCGCTTCCTGAGTGCTCTCTCAGCCATGCCGCGGATCATCAATGTCTCTGAGATCGTCCTGTCTGCCAATCCGAATTCGAGGGAGGAGAACGATGCGATCACTGTCCAGTGTTCTCTCACCTCGTATACATCTTTGAAGAGAAGCGGGTAAGCTGGGCAGCAAAGGGAGAAGTGGATGTCCGTTCGATGTGTATACGCTCTTCTCACTGGCGTCCTCATTTTGCACTGTGCCTTTGTCGGGTTTGTGTCGGCCCACTGCCAGACGGAGGCGACGGCAGCTTCGTCTCCGGACACCGTTTCTCAAGTCGATGAACAGGAGAGACGACCAACAGTGAGGAGAGAAAAGGTAGAATACCGAAGCAGGGGCAAAAGAGACCCCTTTCTTCCTCTTTTTGAAGAGGAGAAAGAGGAGCTCCCCCCGCTGCAGGTTGAGGGGGCAGCGCTGGTCGGAATCATGATGGGATCCGAAGAGAGGTTGGCCCTGGTTCAAGATGGAGAGGGAAGAACGTATGTTCTGGGGGAGGGAGCTCGGGTCAAGAACGGCTACCTCCGGGGTGTCAGAGCCGATCGGGCCATCTTTGATGTGGCCAAATACGGCCGTTATCGGAGAGTGGAATTGGAGCTGGAGAGCGCAAAGAGGGCCGAAGGGTTTGGAAAAGGGGTGTTGGAGAGAGCACCTCAGGCGCGGCCTGTCGTCCAGAAGGTGCTGCCAAAAGTGGAGGTGGCTGTCAGGGGAGAGGGCATCTCAAAGTTTACCCTTCAATTGGCGGCCTTTCGGGGGGAGAACGACGCCAAGCGACTGCAGCAGTGGCTCCGAGAGAAGGGCTACCAGACCAGAATTGAGGCGGTGAACATACCGGAGTCCGGTCTCTGGTACCGCGTCCGGTTCGGAGTGTACGAGACATACGATGCCGTAAAAGAGATGGCCGAAACATTTCGAAGACGGTTCAACTTCTACTGTTGGATCGTTCCCATCGACTCATAACCTTTCTGTTTCCTAGCGAGGGTGCGGATGAAAACGGAACGCAGAACAACTGTCCTGACTTTATGCGCCATATGCCTCTTAGGGGTATTTTGGCTGTCGGCCCCGCCTTACCCCGAGGCTGAGGAGGAGACGATCTCCTACCTCAATCTGGACAAGGCGGATGTTCAGTCGGTGTTGCGGTACCTGGCTGAGGTGAGTGGGGTCAACATAGTGGCCGATCATAACGTGACCGGTGAGGTGTCCCTCCGGCTGGAGAACGTGACCGGGCGCCAAGCGCTGGAGGGGGTGCTCACCTCCCAGGGGCTCATGTCCGAGGAGTCCGAGGGGTTCATCCGAGTGATGACGGCCGACACATACTACGGCGAGCGTCTTCAAGAGTACTCCCAAATGAAGCGACAGGAGAAGGTGATCGATCTCGAGCGCAGAGTGATCAAGGTGGAACATGCCAAGGCTAACGATATCCAGAGCTCGGTGGCGAACATGCTGTCGGAACGGGGCAAAATTGCGGTCGATCTGCGAACCAACTCCCTGGTGGTGACAGACGTCCCGTGGCGGCTTCCCCTCATCGAGGAGACGGTCCGAACTCTGGACACAGAAACCCCTCAAATCACCATTGAGACAAAACTGGTCGAGATGAACTCTCGAGCGCTCAATGAGATCGGAATCGATTGGACGGTGATGACCTCGGGTGGAAACATTATCGACTTTCTGGGAGCGAGAGCGTTGCTGGACAGCATCGCTGTGGGGCGGATGGTGTACAGTACTTTGGGCCACGATGTGACCCTGGATGGCGTTCTAAAGGCCGTAGTTACACAAAACTTAGGTGAGATCGTCGGGTTACCGAAAATCACCGTGGTGGATCACAAAGAGGGGATCATCTTTATGGGGGAGAGGGTGCCTCTGAGCACAGTCGACTTTTCCGGAAACGTTATCGTTCACATGGAGGAGGTGGGAACGCAGTTGGCGGTCACCCCCCATATTACGGAGGGGAATAAGATCCTCCTGGAGCTGAAACCGGAGCGGAGCGCTGTCACCGAGGTGGTCCCAGGGATCGGCTATCGCATGAGCACCCAGCGGGCCCAGACCGAGGTGCTGGTTGACGACGGAGAGACTGTGGTCATCGGTGGGCTGCGAAGCACAGAGGAGAAGACCCTCGAAAAAGGCGTTCCGATCCTCAAAGATATACCCCTCATCGGACGACTGTTCCGCTATTCCCGGAAGGAGATTGCCGAGCGAGATTTGATCATCTTTGTGACACCAAGCATTGTCAGGAGATAGGGCTCAAATCTATCCCTGAGGACGAGGCGAACCGACCTCTCCTTTCACGGAGGCGAGTGAGATGAGTACAATTCGATCGATTCTACTAATGATCTGGGGCACATTTGTTGTGTCCGCTCTTTTGCTGGGGGTATGGATCGGGTGTGAGAAGAAGGGTGGGCTCGGACCACCACCACCGAGTGAAGAAGGTTACTTGCTCAAGTTGTCGTACGATCCAGAGGAAATCAAGATCGGTGGCGAGAAGGCCACTATTACAGCCGAAGTCACAGACTCCCTGGGCAATCCATCAAAGGGGGATACAGTCGAATTTTCTACAACTCTGGGGACGATAGAGCCAACATCGGTAGTTACGGATAGTTTGGGCCGGGCGATTACGATCCTCACCAGCGATTCTGCTCCTGGCCAAGCAATAGTAACGGCCAGAGTCGAAGCTCTCGATCTGGAGGAAAATGTCTCCATTCCAATTGTTGGTATTGGTGTGGAGACGGCTCGCATTATCCTGGAGGCATCCCCTGCGGCCATCTATGCGAACGGCGTATCGACCTCCCTGATCACGGCCACGGTCTTTGATTCTGCCGGCAACCCCCAGCCCGGGGTGGCCGTGGCCCTCCAGACGACGGCCGGTCAACTGCTGCCGGCCACGGTGTGGACAGGAAGTGACGGAACGGCCACGGCAACCCTGGTGAGCACAGCCAGTGCCACTGATGTTACGGCCACGGTTACGGTGGCCATCTCCTCCGGTTCAACAGCCAAAGAGCAAACTCGGTCAGATGCCACAGAGATATCACCGGCCAGGTCGAAAGGGACAAAAGCGACCAAAGCGAAAGGACCGGAACTCGACCCAAAGCCTGCGACCCTGGGCAGCGGCAAAATTCTGAGCTCAGCCTGGATCGATGTCACCTTCATCGGTGTGACCATGAGCCCTACGGCTGAGCCGACCAGTATCGCCGCCGACGAGGCAGAGGTGTCAACCGTCACCGTGAACCTGAGGGAGACCACGACCACCATCCCCATCGCAAATGCCCAGGTCTTCTTTGGAACGGACCTGGGAACCATCGTCGGATCGGCTCTGACAGACCTCAGGGGGGTGGCCGTGGCCGCATTGACCAGCGGCTCGGTCCCAGGGCTGGCCCACGTGAGAGTCTACTACGGCGCTCTTGTGGACACGGTCCTGGTGACAGTGACGGAGACCTCTCATACGACGATGGTCTTTCAACTCAACGCCAACCCAACAACGCTGGACGCAACTGGGGCGAGCCAGGCGGTTATTACTGCCACGCTGAGTGATGCCGCCAACAACAATCCGGTGATCGGGGTCAGGATCAATTTCAAGACGACGCTGGGAACGATCACGGCCTTCGATACGACCGACTCCTACGGTTTGGCCAGAGCCACATTGACCAGTGCCCGGCGAAACGGGACGGCAAAGGTGACCGCCTCGTATGCCTCCCTCTCGAAGGTGATAGAGGTGAGATTCAAGGGGGTGTCCCTGAAGATTACGGCAAATCCCAGCAATCTGATTGCCGATAGCATGACAGTTTCCACGATTGTGGTAACCTTAAAAGATGCGGCCAACCTGCCCATCTTCGGGGAGCGGTGCGTCTGCTCTTCTGTGGTCGGAATGCTCTCCTCAGATCGAACCTCAGAAGGGGCGGAGGTGGTGGTCGATTCCACCGATGTCAACGGCGAAGTGGTCCTCTATCTAAAGAGCAAGCGGGCCGGGGTGGACACTGTCAGGGCCCTGGCGGCCGGGGCAGCCGATTCAACGGTGGTCCATTTCACCGGATACAAGTTTACGGTGAACCCCGTCCGGCCTGAAATCACCGCCGGTGGAGATACGGTGACCATTGTGGCCGAACTGAAAAATAGCCTCGGAGTTCCTGAGGAGGGAACGACGGTTCAGTTCGCCACCACTCTGGGATCGATCACCTTCTCGGACGTGACCGATTCAGGGGGCCAGGCCAGAGCCCTTCTGAGCAGCGGGCCCACCTCAGGCACGGCGACCATCACGGCCCATGCTCAAACGGCCGAAGGGCCGGTGAGCGCCGGCACGACAGTCCAGGTGCGCTCTGCGGCCCCGGCCAGAATCCTTCTGAGCGCTGACCCGAAGGTGGTGGCTGTGGGCGGTGGCAAGACCGGAACAGCCACCCTGACGGCCTTAGTCTTGGACGGCCGAAACCCTGGAAACCCGGT
>JBHIER010000241.1:0-5741 GCA_046760705.1 bacterium | reverse complement strand
GGACATTACGCTGCCTCGCCGATCATCCCACGCCGAAGAGGGAGAGGGGTGAGGCGCTCATTCGAGTCCTTTTCGCCGGTATCTGCAATACTGATGTGGAGTTAATGAAGGGATACATGGGATTTGAGGGGATTTTGGGCCATGAGTTTGTCGGTGTGGTGGAGGAGTGTGATGATCAAGAATGGGTAGGGGAGAGGGTTGTGGGGGAGATCAATTGCGGGTGCGGAAAGTGTGAGCTCTGTCAGAACGGGTTTGCGAAGCACTGTCCCGAACGGACGGTGCTGGGAATTCTGGATCGGAACGGGGCTTTTGCCGACTATCTGACGCTGCCGGTCGAGAATCTTCATGGGGTGCCCGACTCTATCACAGACGAAGAGGCGGTCTTCGTCGAGCCCTTGGCTGCGGCCTTTCGTATTGTGGAGCAGGCCGCTATCGCCTCTTCAGACAGGGTTATCGTTTTGGGAGACGGCAAGCTGGGTCTGCTCGTAGGCCAGGTGTTGCAGTTGACCGGATGTGGCCTGACAGTCATAGGGAGGCATCAGTCCAAACTTGAGATCTTGCAACACAGAGGGATTGAAACCTCTCTCGACGGGCAGTATGGTGGGAAAAGGGCGGATATTGTTGTCGATTGCACCGGTTCACCCGAGGGTTTTGAATCTGTTAGGGGGCTGGTGCGCCCGCAAGGGACGCTCATCCTGAAGAGCACATTCTCCGAGAGGCTGAACCTCGACCTTACCCCCGTGGTCATTGACGAAATCACCGTCGTCGGCTCCCGCTGCGGTCCCTTTGGACCGGCCATCGACGCTCTGGCAGAGAAGGCGGTTGACGTCCGACCCCTCATAACCCGGACAGTCCCCTTGGAGAAGGCCAGGGAGGCGTTCGATCTGGCTTCCGAAGGAGAGACATTGAAGGTGCTTCTGAAGGTCGCCCCATAGATTTCCCTCTGGGTTTGGGGACTTGCGGAGTCGAGCGGACACTCAGTTTTCTCAAGAAGTGTCTACTCAAACTATCGATTGGAGGTATGCATGGCATCCGTTCTCTTAGGTCTCAATCCTGTCCTGTTGTGGAAACACTTTGACGCGCTGCGGCAGATCCCGCGCTGTTCAGGGAACGAGAGGGCTGCTGGTGACTACGTTGTGGCCGTGGCTGAGGGGCTCAATCTGAACTTCAAAAGAGACCGGGTGGGAAACATTGTTGTGCAGAAGCCCGCCAGTCCTGGCTGCGAGAAGGCCCGGAGGGTCATTTTACAGGGCCATCTGGACATGGTCTGCGAGAAAGATTGTGGCGTGGAGCACGATTTTGAGAAGGACCCCATCCAGATCCTGCGTGACGGCGACTGGCTGACGGCCAGAGGGACCACCCTGGGGGCCGATAACGGGATCGGGGTGGCGGCAGCCCTGGCCGTGATGGAGGAGGAGTCCCTCGTCCACGGCCCCCTGGAGTTGCTCTTCACCGTGGATGAGGAGACAGGGCTGACCGGAGCCTCTCAAATCGAGACGGACTTTCTCGTTGGGCGAACATATCTCAATCTCGATAGCGAAGAGGAGGGGGCCTTTTTCATCGGCTGCTCTGGGGGTGGGGATTCGGTCATCACCGTGCCCTTGAAAAGAGTGCATGGACCGGGGGGAGACAGAGTGAAGGTTACTCTGACCGGTCTCCGGGGAGGTCACTCCGGGATCGACATCAACCAGGGTCGGGGGAACGCTATTAAATTGTTGGCCAGAATGATCTGGCAGGCGGGCAGAGAGCAGCCCTACCATCTCGTCACCTTTGAAGGTGGAAATAAAAGAAACGCCATTCCGAGAGAGGCCACGGCGGAGATGGTCGTTCCGAGCGCTGACACCGAAGGCTTTCGCGGCACACTCCAAAGTTCCTTTGAGGCGATCAGGCTCGAATTCAAGGCCGTAGAGAAAGAGATGGAGCTCAAGGTTGAACAGTTGAGCGGTGGTGCCCATCAGGTGTGCGAGGCAGATTCGCAGAGAAGGCTGATCAACCTGCTCTTCGGGCTGCCCCACGGTGTCTTGGCTATGAGCCAGGAGATCCCCGAGTTGGTGGAGACATCGAACAATGTGGCCACGGTGAGATGTGGCGAGGAGTCGGCCACAATCGGCCTGAGCAGCCGTTCCTCCGTCGGCTCAGCTCTTAAGGCAACCAGAGATATGCTCAAGGCTATGGCCGAGATGGTTGGGGCTGAGATCGATCAACCGGAGGGCTATCCGGGTTGGATACCCAACTTGGATTCACCGATCCTTCAGGTGGTCAAAGAGACGTACAAGGATCTCTTCGGCGAAGATGCGGAGGTGAAGGCTATCCACGCCGGCCTGGAATGCGGCCTCATCGGAGAGCGTTTTCCCGGAATGGACATGGTCTCCTTCGGCCCGGAACTTCGCCATCCCCACTCCCCGGAAGAGCGGGTCCATATTGGTTCAGTCCAGAAATTCTGGAAACTCTTGACAGCCACTCTGGAGAGGTTGGCTGGAGCATGAATCCTCTGCCAAGCATGGGATGGTGAGGAGGAATCCGTTCCAATGTTTAAGAAGGTGTGGCAGAAAATGCGCGGTTTCGTGGGGAAAAGCTGGAAGACAATCTGTGTTCTTCTCATTCTGACACTCTTTGTGGCCGTTGCTCAGCGAGTCGGACTCGACAAGAAAGTTATCGTCATCACCGTTCTTTTTTTCGGATATGTGACCCAACTGTTTGCCATACTGGTAGGTCTGATCGCAGCCATTCCCATTGTTGGCCCTCCCATAGCCAGTATCGTCTCACTCCCTTTCTTTTTGATCGTCAATGGTATCGCCTACATTGTCACTCTCTTCTCGCTGCGGAAGGGGTATACCAGGGAGGTTTTGGGCTCCAGGGTCTTGGTGACGACCTTACTTGTCGGTATTCTTATCGGTTATGCTCTGGGGAAGCTGCTGTAACTTTTCACTTCATGGTGAGCTATCTTTCCGGAAGGGCGAGAGCTGAGATTGTGCGGACCTATTTGGGCCGTGGTCCTTACGATCTTTCCGCTTCGTATGCCTATGCCGATTGCGTCTCTGATTTCGAATTCCTCGGACTCTTAGGCCATCCAGTTCTTGCCAATCCCACTTCCCGATTGGCAGCGAAAGCGAAAGAGAGGTGAATCAAGAGAAGGCTACCTGAAGTTAGATTCTTAGTGGCTTATGGTTTAGCTCCATGCAGGCAGACACCGGCAACCCGCCTTCACAACCGCACACTTTCAGTCATCATGTTTCTCTTTTCACCCTATTCGATTGAGGGCTTAACATTCACTGCTCTCAGACCCTTGGGTCCTTTCTCCACATCAAATTGGACCTGTTGTTCTTCTTCCAATGAATCAAACTCTACGTCTATGAGGCCTGTTCGATGGAAGAAAATTTCTCTCCCGTCTTCTGCTTGAATGAATCCATACCCGCGCCCACGAATAAGCGTCTTTATATTTCCTTTCAAATCTATCACCCCCTTCCTTAAGGTCCTGTAGCTCTTTGGTCATAAAAAGGATCTCTATGTCGTTAGCAAAGACACATAGGTTAAACTCGGCGACCCAAACAGGGGAAAGGCGATTTCGTCATATCCGCATTATTGCATTGCGTCCGCATTGTAAGTTTAGGTGATTGCTACCTCAAAGTCAAGTATTTTTTTCGAGTCTTCACAGAATTTCTCTCTCTATTTTTCGAAGGTGGCTGTGGAGGTTGAGATGGAACCCTTCTCCTATGCAGCAAATTCCTGCCTTTCAATAGCCAGAATACGATGGCACAGGGCAAGGGAATTTTGAGCAGAATTTTGTTCCTTGTCCCGAGTCGAGAGTACGTGCCAATGGATGCAATTTTTGCATCATACAGCAGAGAAGAAAAAAGTCAATATTTTCCTTGACTTTTGATGACTGAAGATGTATATTTACACTGTGATTTTCGAAAAGTAGCTAAACCATCGACGGACAAAGAGACGGGTGATGATTAGCTGGTTCGATCATCACCCGTCTTTTGTGCGAAATCTTGAGCGAAAGGAGGTGAAAAGTCAGATGCCAGTCGGACATGTCAAATGGTTCAATGACCACAAAGGGTATGGGTTCATTGGACAGGAGTCTGGAGATGATGTCTTTGTCCACCATTCTGCGATTCAAGGGGACGGCTTCAAAACCCTTGAGGAGGGTCAGGCGGTCGAATTTGAGATCATTCAAGACTCAAAGGGTCCAAAAGCGGATAAGGTGGTGAAGTTATAAATCCAGCTTTTCGCGTGAGCGGGCCTCTCTATCGGGTCAACGTGACCAGGAGGCCCGCTTTTTTATGCCTGTGGACATCTCCATTGCGCATCGTTGCATACTCTTCTTCGTTCTCGGGGCTTTCAACTCCCCAAATGACTGGGTTCACGGGCTACTGGCCTTTCCCTTCGGAACAGTGCCCATCACTCACTCGTCATAATAAAGAGCGGCTGCTTTTCGAAGCTCTTGTAAAATGGGCAGAGCCGGTCTGTATTATAATGTTTCCCAACGTTTACCACTTTCTTGGAGCTGGTGACGACTTCGATGGGCATCTTGCCATATCGTCCACTTCTTAGAACCACGAGCTGGCCATACACTCCTTCAAGAATGAGATCGAAGGCCAGATTCCCGTAGGCCATAGGAACAATGGAATCGCAGGCATCCGGGTCGCCTCCCCGCACCAGGTAGCCCAATTTTTGACTGATGACATTTATCGGTTTGCCGTTATTGTATTTTGGGGAGAGCTCTTTCAATTTCGCCGAAACGAGATCGCCAATGCCGCCCAATTTGGCGTGTCCGTACGCGTCTGTGGCTGAGTCCTGGATGACCATTTCACCGCCTTCAAACATGGCCCCTTCCGATACGAGGACGACGGAATATCTGCTCGGGTTCTTGGAGCGATCCTCGGCCAATAGTTCTGTCAACCTTTCTATACTAAACTTATGCTCGGGGATGACGCACCGGTTTGCTGCTCCGGCCATTGTGGGCAGCATGGCCGTGAAACCGGCGTACCGCCCGAAAACCTCCAGAACCAGAAATCGCTCGTGGGAGCCGGCCGATGTCCGCAGGCTGTTTGTCATCATGATTGTTCTGGTCACGCACGTGCTGAATCCGATGCAGTAATCGGTACCAGGAACGTCGTTATCCATCGTCTTGGGAATCGCCACCGTTTTGATGCCTTCCTGATGCAGGCGTACGGCATAGCTCAACGTGTCATCACCGCCTATGGGAATGAGATAATCGACGCCCAAAAAGTCTAAATTTCGTATGACCTCGGGTGTGAGATCGTTCATTTCGGAGTCGTACGTGCTTTGGAGATGTCGGGGAACATTCGCCTCGGGGATATGGCTGGGCCGTGTCCGAGAGGTATGGAGGAAGGTGCCCCCTGTTCTCCCTACTTTGTTGACGAGTTCCTCTGTGAGAATCTGAAAATTGTTACTGTTGTCGGCTTTTTCATCCCGTATCAATTCTATGGCCCCGGCCCAGCCTCGACGAATTCCAATGACCTGGTAGCCCTCGTGAATGGCCCTGATGGTAATGGCTCTGATGGCCGGATTCAGTCCGGGGACGTCCCCGCCGCCGGTTAGGAGTGCGATAACACCCTTTTTCGTTTTGATATTTGCCATGGCTATACCCCTGTTTTCAAATGCTCCTGCTGGGGTTTGGATTCCCTTCTCCTTTCTCCCTTGCTCTGACACCTACTTTTACCCTTTAGCACCTCACTCCATCCCAACCTGCCCCAATTCAGGAGGGCCCGTGG
>JBHIER010000240.1:0-5779 GCA_046760705.1 bacterium | reverse complement strand
CTTAGGAAATCTAACCGTTAGAGGATACGGGCCTCGTCAAATAATCGGTTTGGTTAACATCATCTCCCGAAAGCATCTAATGAATCAACGCACTAGGATTTACTGCTTGTCATTCCTTATTTTACGGGGCGGGCTTCGTAGCCCTAACCATTGCCGTAACCAATGATTAACTCAGTCGGCTCGCTTTCAATCAAAAAGCTACTACCTTTCAGGTGGTAATAGTTTACTCAGCAAGGGCATATTCAAAAGCGGCTTCCACATGGATCCTCGTTGTGTCAAGAACCGGGATACTGAGATCTTTCTCGGAAAGGATCAAAGTCAGTTCAGTGCACCCTAAGATGAGACCTTCGATCTGTTCAGTCTGAACCATGCTTCTGGCGATGTCTGCCATCCTTCGCCTGGTCTCAGCGCGGGTCTGCCCCGCGACCAACTCCTGGAGTATTCTGTCATGGAGGTAGTCTTGATCCTCCTCCTCAGGCACGGTAACGGAGATCCCGAATTTATCAGAGAAGGTTTGCGGGTAGAAATGTCCCTGCATTGTGATTTTCGTTCCAAAGAGTCCGACCCTTTTCAGATCCAACCGTTGGGCGTATTTACCTGTCTCCTCGACTATGCTGAGAAGCGGGATTGGGGAATCAGCGACGACCTCATCGAAAACCATATGGGGAGTATTGGCCGAAATGATGGCAAAATCTGCCCCGGCGTGATGCAGGGCATTTATGGCATCGCCCAATTTAGTTACAAGGCCCTTGACATCACCGTTCTGCATCAGGTCCATACATTCTTGAAAGTTGACACTGTAAATAATGATTACAGGGTAGTTGTAATCCCAACCCCGCTCGCGGCAGAGTAAAGTTAAGATGCGATAATATTCGACGGTCGATTCGGGGCTTAACCCGCCAACGATGCCAATATGTTTCATGTTCGGTCCTTCTCTCGTTTAGACGTGTTGCTCGGTGTGTCTCCGCTCGTTTCTTCTTAAAGCAAAGAGGGAGTATCATGGATTATGAGGGAAGAGCCACCCCTGATAATCCCTTATCTTCCTTGATCTCCCCTTCAATTCCCTGAGTTTTCAATCTGCCCTTCGATTCCCTGCGTCTCAGCGCAACAGCACCATGCGCTTCGTCTCCGACCACCGACCACCTTCCACTGACAAGCGACAAAAATAGACACCGCTCGTCGCATCATTACCAAAACGATCCTGTCCGTCCCAGGTTACGCTATAAGAGCCGGGTTCCTTGGCTTCATCCACTAATGTTCGAATCTCCTGACCCAAGATGGTATAGATTTTAAGCGTAGTGCGAAGAGCATACTCTTTGCTCTGTGCTCCGTGCTCTCTGCTCTCTGCCCTTTGCTCTCTGCTGGGGACCGTGTAGCGAATGGTGGTGGTGGGATTAAAGGGGTTCGGCGCGTTCTGGTACAGATGAAAAGAGTTGGGGTTTGGTCTCACAAAAACCTCCTCTACTCCGGTTCCATGAATCCCTACCCCGGTCAGGGAGAGGCTGACTGCCGGCTGGTCCGGATCATTGCTGAAGACGCTCAGTTGACACCAGTATGATCCAGCCGAGTCAGGCGCGAAGGTGACCCGCACCTCCTGAAGATTTGAAGGGCCGACGGTGAAGGAGGTTGGCTCAACTCCGAAGCCGCGACTATCGATACCAACGCCGCTGACCTCCAGAGGGGTGGTGCCGACGTTGATGACGTCGAAGCTCCAGAGGGCCGATTGGCCCACTAAAACTTGGCCGAAATCGTGACCCGTCTCAGCCACGTAAATCTCAGGGTTGGCTCCGACCCCGGTGAGCGAGACGGTAAGGGTCGGCTGGTCGGGATCGTTGCTCACTATCTCCATCTTTCCCTCCACCGCTCCGACCGCTGTGGGAACGAAGGAGATGCCCACATCTCGGGCATGATTAGGGGAGACGGTGAAAGCCGTGGGGTCGGCGGAAAAGACCGGCCGGGAACAGTTGATGGCCTCCACCACCAGATCTGCCGACCCGGTGTTCAGAACCGTCAAGGTTCCCAGGGCCGAATGGCCAACAGCCACAGTTCCGAAGTCGTGAAGTGCGGCCGACAGTTCAATATCAGGCCCAAATCCGATACCGGCCAGGAGGATGGTTAGGCTCGGCTCGTCGGGATCGTTGCTGAAGACGGTCAACCGGCCTGAGGCCGGGCCGAGGCCGAAGGGGACAAAGCGGACCCGCACCTCCTGGGAATCTGCCGGGCCGACGGAGAAGGAGACCGGGTCTGCGGCAAAGTCCGGGCTGTCCGAAGAGACGGTGTCTACGACCAGATCACCGGTCCCTTTGTTAAAGACGACCAATCCCCATTCGGCCGACTTCCCCACAGCCACCCGACCGAAATCGTGGCTAAAGGAGGAGACCTCGATCTCAGGACTCACTCCGGTACCGCTCAGGAGAATGGTTACGGTCGGCTCGTCAGGATCGTTGCTGTGGATAGTGATACTCCCGGTGAAAAGGCCCAGGGCCGCAGGCATAAAGGAGAGGGTCACCTCCAGACTTCCGCCAGGAACCACATCTTGAGGAAAACTCGGCCAAACCACACCGAATTCGGGTCGATCCGACACGACGGTATTGATGATGAGATCTCCATCCCCTCTATTTAGAACGGGAAAAGTATGATCTGCCACTCTACCCAAGAACACATCGCCAAAACGGAACTCATTCCCCCCGACTTCAATGTCAGGCAACGCTTCAGGCTTGTTGTAGGTGATGGTCATGGTATCTCTAAAATCGAAGTAGGCTTTAGTCACCTCCCTCATGTCCGTCACGCCATCGAGGACGAAGGTGCCGGTGGGGGGAAATGCGTATCTATTCCACGTCATCTCTCCTTCGGCTCCTCTGGTGACGATCATCCATACAAGTCGCACCGGCTGGTCACTGCGGATATCTGTTCTCAGTTGGCTAAAAACTTGGTGGTCGAGGGGAAAATAGGCCTCAAAATTCCAGCCCATAGGGGGAGGTGGAGGGGGCAACTGGTCAAGAGCACTGTCGAACCCATCGGTCCCGTCCGGGTGAATGCCGAAGGTCAGGACAATATGGTAGGGGTTTCCGATTTCGTTCTCCAGGAGCAGAGGGACGGAAAAACTGTCCGGGGTGGCTCCACCCCCCCCGTGAGCCTTATGGGAATCTATTGCCCCAACGGAGGGGAGAAAGGAGGTTCCTGTGAACCCCGCCATCACCAGCCATATTTTCACTACCCAGCGGATGGGCGAACTTTTTCCCATAACTCCCGCCATTATTTTCGCTTCTCCAGGGTCACCGAGAAGGTCAGGCTCCGGCCGTCCCGGACGGCTGTGACCTCGACCACGTCTCCGGGCCTGTGCTGGCCGAGGGCGTATGTGTAGTCGTAGAGGTTTGTAATCTCCTTACTTCCCAGGCGGATAATGATGTCACCTCCTCTGAGACCGGCCTTCTCGGCTGGCCCGCCCTCCTTCACTCCGGCCAGTTTCACCCCCTCCACCTCGGCGGCAAAGTCGGGAACGGTGCCCATGTAGACCCGAAACCGCCCCGAGGTCGAAGGCTCCCTCTCCCCCTCGACTTTGGCCAGTTGTGGCCTGGTGGTTGAGGTATCGATGGCCGCGGCAATTGAATAGATATACTTCACGATCCTCTCCTCACCATCAACGTTGATCCTGTCAGTGTCGTCCGAGGGTTTGTGGTAGTCTTCGTGGGCCCCGGTGAAGAAGAAGAGGATCGGGACCCCTTTGGCGTAGAAGGGGGTGTTATCCCCTGGAGCGTAGCCCGATCGTTTCAGGGCCAGGTCAAAGCGGGGCGTCTCATTGAGACGGGTCAGGAGGCTGTCCCATCCCGCGGCTGTCCCGGCACCGTTGATGATCAGGTTGTCATCGGTCAGCCGGCCGACCATATCGATGTTGATCATAGTCACCGTACGGTCCAGCTCAAAGATGGGGTGGTTGACGTAATAGGTGGACCCGAGGACACCGATCTCCTCAGCTCCGAAGCCGATGAAGAGGATGCTGCGCCTGAGGATCGCTCTGTGGGCGGCGAAACCTTCGGCCAGTTCCAGCAGGGCAGCCACGCCCGAAGCGTTGTCGTCGGCCCCGTTGTGGACTTCACCCATCCTCTCCGGGGCCCGGGAGCCGTACTGGCCGAGACCGAGGTGGTCGTAATGGGCTCCAATAACGATAAGCTCGCCCTTTAGCTCAGGGTCGCTCCCCTCCAAAAACCCCACCACATTGCTCGTCCTCCTCCGCTCCTGGATCACATCGGCCCTGAGAGAGAGGCTGACCTCAGGTATCGGGAACGACTGCGGGGTCTTGGTGCTATCGATGGCCCTCTGAACCTGGCGCAGATCTCTTCCGACAGCCCTCAAAATCCCGGCGGCGATCTCCCGGCGCACGCTCAAAACAGTGATCCCGGAATTTTGGACGGTGCTGTCGTATTTGAGGGGAACGATCTCGTCCTCTTCGTAACTTTCAGGCCCGGTGACCAGAAGCAGGGCTGCGGCCCCCTTCTCCCGCGCCGTCATGGCCTTGTACCTGGCCGGTCTGTATTTATCATACTCGCTCTTGGGGTCATCGCCCTCGGGGCCGTAGCGCAGGGCTAAAACGATCTTGCCCCTGACATCGATCCCTTCGTAGTCATCGTAGTTCAGCTCAGGTGCTGAAATCCCGTAACCGGCGAAGACTGCCTGACCCTCAACACTATCGCCGGCCGAGAAGGCGAGCGGCAGGAAATCGTCATCGATGGTGTAGGTGACCGTGCTCCCCTCTACGGTGACGGACAGACGGTTTTCTGGTCCGAGCCTCACGTCGAAGACAAATTCGAAATTTTGAAAGTACGTCCCCTCGTCGCCGACGGCCTCGAGGCCGTACCGTTCAAATTCCTGAGCAACGTACTTGGCGGCCTGTTCACACCCCTCGGTCCCGGCTCTGCGCCCCCCCAATTCGTCCGAGGCGAGATATTGGATGTGGCTGACAATCTCCTCGCCCGTTATCGCCCCGCTTTCGGTCTGGGTCCAACTGCGCCGGGAAGCACAGGAGCAAATTGAAAGGAGGACGAAAAGGACCGAAGGGACGAGGAGGCTTGACCGAAAGTATCCGTTCACCGATTCCCCTTTCCTTCAGGAGACGAAAAATGGGTTGCGCGACCCTTACCCTACTCTTTCCCCGGGGCGACCAGGGACCGGATCACCCATGCGTCTCTGTATCCGTGGCGGACGGCCTTTTCCTGCAGCAGGTCTGCCTCTCGCCGGGTGAGGCAGTTGCCAATCCGCACCTTGTAGTACGGGGCATCGTACTTCAGGTAGACCCCCTCGGGGAAGATCTGCTCGGCTTCGGCCAAAATTTTTTGGGCGTTCTCCCGATTGGAGGAGACGAAGATCTGAACCCGGTATCCCTGAACCTGCTCGATCCGTTCCGACTCCTCGGTCTCCGACCCGATCTTGGGCCTCTCCCCCTCCACCTCCTCGGCCGCCCCTTTCGCCTCAGGCGTTAAGATGTCATCGTCATTCAGGGAAAGGGGATCGAAATCCTCGACTTGTTCCACCTCTTCCTTTTCCCCTCTGGGCTCTTCCCCCTTAGGTTGGAGCCCCGCCTTCGGGGCAAAGGCGCATCCCGAACCGAAAACCATCAGACCCAGCCAGAAGAGAATGAAGGCGTACGTTGTGGTTTTCCTCATAATCACTTCTCCTATTTAGTGCTTGAACGAGAACTACCCAAACTACAGTTTTGCTGTCATTGCGAGGGAGGCACGACCGAAGCAATCTACTTCACCCCGTGAGATAAGTTGCTATTCCT
>JBHIER010000239.1:0-5781 GCA_046760705.1 bacterium | reverse complement strand
AAACTTGACCTAAATTTTAAGATCTCGCCTTATGAAGCAGGCTAGTCTCCACAAAGTTTCCAGCCTCGAGGTGATAGAGGTAAAGTCCACTGGCTGCCTCCCTGCCTAATTTATCCCGACCATCCCAAGTGACAATATCGTCTCCGGGTTCCTTGGGCTCATCCACCAAAGTTCTCACCTCCTGCCCCAGCAAGTTATAAATCTTCAGAGAGACGAAAGTCGAAAGACGAGAGCCGAGAGAAGTTTCTTGTCTTGCGTCTTGTGTCTTGGGTCTTGCCTCTGGGATGGCATAGCGGATGGTGGTGTTGGGATTGAAGGGATTGGGATAGTTCTGTTCTAAGGCGTATGTCTCTGGGACTCGTGGCTCAGAAGCTTTGTCACCTGGATGTTATTGAAAGTGACCTTACTTGTACCCCGCGTCCTCCCAAATCGGTTTCCCCACAGAGTCACCCGCTCACCCACTCCACCCACCTGGGGTCCTAACTTCTTGGCCACAGGGGGAGCCATAGTGAATTGTTTCCCGGAGCTGGTGCCACATGAGGGTGTCACCGCCCTGGGGGTCTTTGGCCACAACTTGCCAGTGATAGCTGGTGCCTTGGGTCAATGTCCCTGGGTTGTAAGAGGTAGTGGTGTGACCGGATTTTTTCAACGGTGGAGGCGAACTCGTCCCGAAATAGACATCGTAGCTCACCTCGTCCCCATCAGGGTCGCCGCCGCTCCAACTGAGGGTTGTTTTCACGGCTACCCCAGTCTTCCCATCCTGAGGCGATGGGCTGCTGGGTGGGTCAGGCGGATTGTTTAGATTGCTTGATACGTCCACCGAAATCTCCATCCCTGTCGGTGTGCTCAGAGCCGCCTTGGTTATAGACAGGGCTCCAGAGCCTGAAAAGTTAAGGGCCATGATACTCCCGCTGTCTTCGCTCCACTGGCGCTGTACTGCACGGCGATTATGCGGTTGGACGGGGTATTATGAGCTATCGTAAATGCATTGCTTCTGCTGGTGGACTGCTCCGAGTTTAGGGTCATCTGAGCTCGGTTGTAGGATAATAGGTGAACCTCAACCCCTCCAACCTCCATTGGATTTTCTAATACGACCGTGTAATTGCCACCGGTACCGGCAAGGGTTAACACAGCCGAATTAGAAGTGGGATCATCTGGTTGCCAGGGATCGTCTATGATCACCGGGATTACATCATCATCGTCGTCATCTGTCAGCACAGCTTTAGTAATGCGCGGGTTTCCACTCTCCAGGAAGCTCAGATTTAGAATCGAGCCCTCCCCGGGTGGTATCTTTGCCCCGGGGTTGAATTGCACAGCAATGATCTCGTTGGATGGCGTGTTGTAGTCCAGCTCGAGGTTCTCACTGTGCTGGGTGGGCTTTAGCTCATTCAGTGTTAGCTGCTGCTCATCGTAGGAGATGTGGACCTCAACACTTTTCACATCGGCTTGGATTAGATCCGGGTCATAATCCACAGGATTACCCCAGATATAACTGCCTCAATTGATAGATAGGAAGTCCAGCATGCCTGGCACCAAAGAGATGAGCAAACTCGTGGCAGTGAGGGCCGATGTGCAAGAATTTTGCATCAACGTGTTCCGCATCTACCGGCTCCGTCCATCTCTCTGGTACTCTGTACGCATCATACGCTGGCTGCGCTATCGGGGCGAGGCCCGCTCGATACCAATTTCCAGCATACACTATGGCTAACTTAGTGCAGTCATTGGGAGAGACATCAAATCCTGCATCTTGTGCGACGTCCTTGGCGTCGGCAAAGATGTTTGCCTGTCCCGTGTAATAAAAGGACTTACTATGTGGTAATGTTAACCATACTGGCTCTCCATTCTCCTGCATTTCCACCCACCCTATCAGATCGCAAGCCCCGTAGGACATCTCCCAGTAATAGTCGTGCATACTACCTATAGACTCTATCAAGGTCAGGGGATGTTGCTGGGTAATAATAAATAAATCTTATTCCTGGAAAATAGAGCAGTCTCAAAATCCGATAGGGTATACTCTGGTTTTCCATCTTGTACAATGTCCCCAATCCTAACATTACTCTTCTCCAACCATTCAGACTAAGTTTAAACAAACATATGTCTTTTCACCTCTTTCCTGACTAATCTGTTTCTACCGTGGTCACGGATTAAAAATCTCCCACCACGGGTTGGGAAGAAGTTCCTTCGCTTTCCAGAGACAGTTGCTGGCGAGCCTGCCTCAGTGGCCGCCGATTGGTGTCCGCGCTCAATGATGCCCATCCCCCCTTGCGAACTTTGGAAAGTTCGGCTACACCCCTACGAACAAATCCCTCGAGCCATCGTAATCGCTATGGAGAGCGCGGCTACTCCCGCCCACCCGTAGGGCCCGCCCGTTGGATCATCTATCCTCCGGGAGCCGCCCTCACAAAGGGCCGACACTGAGGTCGGCCCCTACGATTGGTATCTGCGTCAATCGTAGCCGCGGTTTGCATACCGCGCATCTGTAGCTCATCTTCGCTCAGGTCGTCCCTTCTTTTCTATCTTTCTGGCAATCGTCTCCTGAGTTCTTGCTTCGAAGGTGCTTCCTCAAGGGCTCGACTCTTAAGAGGTAGACGAAGCTACGCTGGACATCAGTGTTAGGTAAAGAAACGCTCCACTTGGGATATGGCCTCCGGCTTGGCGAAGACGACCACCTCGTCGTTGGCGTTGATCATACTCTCTCCTGTGGGGACGATCACCTTCCCTCTGCCGATGATGGCCCCGACGATGGCCTCCTTGGGAAAATTGACCCGTTTCAAAGGTTGGCCGACGATCTTCGACCCCGGCATGGCCACCAGTTCCATGGCCTCGGCATCACAGCCTTTTAATGCCGCCACGCAGACCACTCTGGCCCGGCGCACAAAGCGCAAAATGGCACTGGCGGTCGAGATTCTGGGACTGACCGCAGCATCGATGCCGATGGAGGGCATCAGCGGCAGGTAGTAGGGCCGGCGTATGAGCGCGATGGTCTTCTTGACCTTCAAATGCTTCGCCAACAGGCAAGAGATAACGTTAATCCCTTCGTCATCGGTCACAGCCACCAGGGCGTCCATATCGACGATGCCCTCTCTGGCCAGAAGGTCGACGTCCAAATCATCGCCCCGAAGCACCAGAGTCCTCGGCAGCGAATTGGCGATCTCGTCTGAGCGGTCCCGATCCGACTCGATCAATTTGACGGTCAACTTCTCCTTCTCCAATACATTGGCTACTCCTCGCCCAATTCTCCCCCCACCCAGGATCATCACCTTCTCCAGTCTGTTCTCCGATTTACCAGCCATCTTCTCCACCAGAGGGATCGCTTCTCTTTTTGCAATGACAAAAATCTGGTCTCCCTGACGGAAGCGGTTCTCTCCCCGCGGAATGATGGTTTGGTCTCCACGATAGATGACCACTGCTCTGAAGGTCAGCTCTGGAAAGCTGGCGCTCACCTCGGCCATGGACCGATGGATCACCGGAGCGTTGCGGTCGATGCGAAGCCCGATCAGTTGAATGCGTCCATCTGCAAACTCTATAATCTCGGATGCCCCGCTCCGCTTCAACAATCGAGCGATCTCGCTTACGGCCTCCTCTTCCGGATGGATCATCAGGTCGATGCCCAACTTCTTCGGATCCAAAACGGCTGAACTGGAGGTATATTCCGGGTTCCGAACCCGGGCGATCTTTTTGCTCACCCCAAATTGGGCGGCCAACATACAGGCGATGATGTTCACCTCATCGATGCTGGTGGCAGCAATCACCAGATCGGCCTTCTCAATACCGGCTTCCTTGAGGATCCGAGCGCTCGCTCCGTTCCCAGCCACAGTGAGAACATCCAACTGGTTCTGGACCAGTTGCCGCCGTTCCTCGTCTCGTTCGATGACGATCACATCGTGATTCTCTGCCGTCAATCTCTGGGCAATATAGAATCCGACTTCGCCGGCTCCAATGACTATGATTCTCATGGTACGTGTATCCTTATTTCACACGGGCCGGAGTCCCTGTCAGAGGCCCTTCCTTAACAGGACGCCTCGGCACACCTCACGTCCCTCAATACTATTTGAGGTGCATCTCCGTTCGACCTTGAAATTTGGTAAATGATGTCACAGTGGACTGAAGGGCGGTCTCCTTTCTTCCTCCAGTCATCCATTAGGCGTTGGGATGCGACAACAGGGAACCCATTGACTGTACCGATGCACGTATGGGTCTCTTCGATCCTCTCAGCAACGGTGGGCACGATGGTCACATCTCGACTCAGAAAGAGGGGATTGGGGTTCTCCCGTCCAAAAGGGGCCAACATATCGAGTTCACGGAGAAGGGTTTGATCGAGCGAGGAGATGTCCAATTCTGAATCGAGACGGTGTGGGGAGTGGCCAGCAACGGACATGGTTTTTGACAGTTCGGTGAGTCGTTCCCTGAAACGGTCGATATGCTCTGGGAAGAGGGAGAATCCAGCCGCCTGTTTGTGTCCTCCGAAGGTGATTAACAGATCCCGGCACAGGCCCAAAAGGTCCACAAGATTACAGCCCTTTGGGCCCCGAGCCTCACCAAAATAACGGTCATCGGAGAAGCTGAGAACAACAGCAGGTCGATGATGTTCTCTCATGAGCTTGGAAGCGCAGGTTCCCAAAACCCTTGGGGGGGTCGGGTCGTCGATGACCAAGATCGCCCCATCTTCACCAGCATGCTCTCCTTTGACCTTCTCCGAAATGCGCTGATACGATTCCTTAAAGGCTTGCTGCCACTGGTGGCTGGCCGCCAGAAGCTCTCTGGCCAACTGGGCAGCCTGTTCCCGGTCCTCTGTCTGTAGAAGGTCGAGACTCACACTCTGGCCCTGGATCGAATTGGCGGAACTGAGAATGGGGATCGCCTTGCTCATCAGAAACTCCTGGTGGATCGACTGGGGCTCGTTGAAGAGGGCCAAAACGGCTGCCAGGCCCGGCCGAGGCCGGGACCTCATCAGGTCTAAACCCAACTTCGTTAAAACTCTATTTTCGTTGACGAGGGGAGTTTTATCGGCCAAAGTCCCCAAGGCCACCAGATCGCCCACGCTGTCAAAAAATCGGTGCAGAGGCTTCCCTTTGCTCAGCACCAACGCCTGGGCCAACTTGAAACTGACCCCAACCCCGGCTAAGTCCCTGAAAAGATAGGAACAATCACTCCTCTTGGGGTTGACAAAAGGGACCCCTCTGGGGATGGTGCCGCCCACCTCATGATGGTCAACAACGATCACATCGGTGGAGAGCCGGTGGGAGTTCTCGATGACCTGCTGATCCTGAAGCCCGCAGTCAACAGTGACGACAAGTTTCGCACCGCCTTGGGCGAGAAGGTTCAGACCGCCCCATGAGAGGCCGGTGCCCTCTGTGACCCGATCGGGAATGTAGGAGTGGACGTTGCCCTTCAGGCTCCTGATTGCCTGCAGAAGGACAAGGGTGCTGGTGATGCCATCCACATCGTCGTGACCGTAAACGACGATCTGCTCCCTGCCGTCCACCGCCCTCAAAACTCTGTGGACGGCCGTGTCCATATCGGGCAAAGTGAGAGGATCGTGAAGATGATCCAGTGTCGGGTGAAGGTAGGCCAAAGCCTCTCGGACGCTTCGCAATCTCCTGTTGGCCAGAGTTGTGGCCACTGGCTGTGATATGGATAACTGGCTGGTGAAGGTTTCGATCACATCAGGCTGGACAGGTGGAAGCCACCAGTGCTGTAAAAACGTATCCATAGGTTGAACGTAACTCACTTCGCTCACAAAATTCTCCAGAGGGTCCCACCGACCCTTTGGCAGATCCC
>JBHIER010000238.1:0-5795 GCA_046760705.1 bacterium | reverse complement strand
TCCGACAAAACGATACAGACAATCACAACTGGTGTACATCTACTACGAGATTTATAATCTTTCAAAGGATAAATACGGCAGAACCCATTTTCAAACCGACTACACAGTTGCTTCTCTCTTAGGAGAGAAGAACGTGGTGTCTCAGATTGTCTCCGGGCTGGGGAGTCTGATCGGCGTAGACCGGAAGAAAGGGGAGATCACCGTCTCCTATGAGGATCGGGGTACATCCGGGACCGAGATCGGATATACCAGTATTGACATGAGGGATTCCCCTCCAGGGGAATATCAATTGATGGTTGCAGTAGAGGATTTGAACCGTGGGGAGAAGGTGAAAAAGAGCATTGTGTTCACATTGTTGGAGTAAAGGTGGTAAAGATGAGGAGCAAACCATGGCCCATTATACCATGGCTGCAGAAGGTGACATGGCTCGTTGGAGCGTATGTTGGACCGGAGTTTATGCTTGATATATAGAACGAAAACCTTTTAGAGGGGGATACGGCCATGAACAGAAACACTCTCCTTTTGGTCTTAATCTTCTCCTTGCTTTTTGTCAGTCTCATTTGGGCTCCTGCGTTGAAGGCAGAGCACGACTCCGAGGAGAGAGCCATAGAAAAAGCTTTGGAAAACGGCAAGCACGTTTTTATCCTCTTTTATGAACAGGGTGTGACCGACAGCGAGGAGATGTCAAAAATATTTGATCAGGCCGAGAAGAAGTGGAAGGACAGGGCGGAGTTTGTCCGCATAGAGATCAATGATCCCCGACACCGGGATTTGTTGAGACAATACAGCGTCTACAAAGCACCCCTGACTTTGACCCTCAGCCCGGAGGGGACGGTGACCGGAGGGTTCCAGGGTGTTGTGAGTTTGAATGAGTTGGAAGGAGGATTTGCTTCTTCCAAAATGGCTGAGGCTTTGAAAGCGTTGCAAGAAAACAAGGTCATCTTTTTCAGCGTTCAGAACGAGCGTACGCCTCACGGGAAGAAGAACCTTGAAGTTGTAAACAAATTGGCTAAAGTCTTAAGCAAATCGGTGAAAGTGATTGTTATCGACCCCGAGGATAGATCCGAGGCAAAGTTGTTAAAGCAGTTGAAGGCAAATCCCGGTGTAGAAGAAGCCACAACAGTGGTCGTATCAAAAAATGGACAGATTGTAGACAGATTTGTGGGGGAAGTCACGGTGAAAGACCTGTTGGCTTCTTTTCAAAAAGTTCTGATTTCCCGGAGTGGTTGTGGCGGTACGGGCACCGGAGAGGGCGGAACCACCTGCGATGACTGAGGACGAGAGATGAATCTCAATGCAATTATGCTCAAGGAGCTCACCCAGAGGAAGGTGAGGTCATTTGCCAGCCTGATGGCCATCTTTTTAGGCATAACCATTATTGTGGCCGTTCAATCCATAAGTGTCTCCTCAAAGGAATCTTTAGCCGAGCAACTGCGATATTTAGGGGGCAGCGTGTTTGTTTTACCCCGACAGATGTCGTTGACCGACTATTATCAGGGGAGATTCGGCACGGCTGTGATGCCCCAGCATTATGCTGCCATCTTAGTCGAGCGAGGTCTGTTTGACGGGGAGAATGTTGCCCCCGTCCTCTCCTCGGAGATCACCTTGCAGGGCGAACGGTACATACTTACGGGTGTTTTACCCGATAAGAATTTGAAACTCAATTTCTCCTTCTCCGAAGCCCTCGGGGCTCTGGCCCCTCACATAAGGGAGCTCAGTGGCAACCACGCCTTGATCGGGGGTGAATTGGCCGATCAATTAGACTTGGTTGAGGAAGGGACACTGATGGTAAAGGGGATTCCTCTCACTATTACAAAGATTCTTCCTAAATCAGGCACCCTCGACGACATAAAGGTTTTTGCCCCCTTGCCGACGGTTCAAGGCATCCTTGGAGTTGAAGGGAAAATTAACGAAATTAAGCTTATGTCAAACGAAGAAATGGTGGAAGATCTTTCTCGCAAAATTGAATCGCTTTTGCCCGGTACAAGACCGGTGACCGTGAAACAGATCGTCGATATTCGAAAGGGGTCTACGGAGACTTTAAAGCGGTATTCCTTAATCTTATTCGTAATTATTATGCTCATTGGTGTCTTGAGCATTGCTAATTACATGGAGATAAATGTGCGCGAACGTAGAAGAGAGATTGGCACATTGGTGGCTATTGGGGCCACCCCAGGGATGGTACTTCATCTCTTGTTTCAGAAGGCCGTCTCCCTCGGAGTGATTGGAGGTCTTCTGGGATACCTGGTGGGAGCAGGACTGGCTCTACTTGTTGGTCCTCGGATTGTGAAGGCTGAAATTAAGCTGGTGCCCCTTTTTCTGGTGTGGTCGTTAATCACAGCCATCTTGGTATGCGTTCTGTCAAGCCTGTTGCCGGCCAGAAAGGCGGTCAAAATGGATCCGGCCGAGGTTCTGAATGAATAAAGAAAGGGGGAGGAACAGACACATTAATTATAGAAATACGCCCACAAGGGGCTACACTACATTTTATTTTATATAGATGTGTAGTGTAGGGCTTTATGCCCGGCGCTTGTAAAATTAGAAAGGAGAAGTCAAAATGAAGAAGATTAAGCATCGCAGAGTCAAAATGAAGAAGATTAAGCATCGCAGGAAGAAACGCCGTCGCAATGTGATCCTTGGCGTGATACTTGCATTGCTACTGTTTGGATCTTCTGTGGCACTATTCCAGCCCTGGAGATCCGGGGGCGAAGGACCGCAAACCAGCATATTGACAAGGGTGGAAGCAAAGTACGTGTGCATGGGCATGGCTACCGACCGGCTCTTTCAAAAAGAGCAGATTCCGGTTGAAGTTGATGGCCGGACGTACTACGGCTGATGCGATGACTGCCTGAAAAGGCTATCTTCGGGTCCGAAGATACGGAAGGCGGTTGATCCAGTGAGTGGGAATGTCGTTGACAAGGCCACCGCAGTCATCGGTGCACTCCCTGATGGAAAGGTGTACTATTTCGAGAACGTGGGGAATATGAAGAAATTCAAGGTGGCGTCTCAGTGAAATTTGGGGATGCCACAAGTAAAAGACAAACTTGACATGTTCAATATGTTATATCATTCAAAACTTTCTTAACAGGAGGTGACGGTCATGAGAGCGATGTGGACAAAGGGATTCTGTCTGAGTCTGCCAGTGGCTGTTTTCTTGTTCGTACTTTCGGGCTCTTCAGAGGCTCAGGTCAGAACCAGCATTGAAGAGATTGGGCAGTATGCCGACCGGTTGGTGGACGTGGAGGGCGTGCCCATAGTGAGCATTTACAAAGAGGATGGCGACTACGGTGTGTGGAACCTGTTGCTCGGTCAGAACGAAAAGAAGCTGTTGTGCTACGAAGACGGATACAACAGAGGGGTTCTTGAAGACACACACCAGGATATCCAGAAGATCATCGAGAGCAATGAACGGTTAGAGAAAGAGGGCCGGCATCCACAAGGCATCACCGTGAGAGGGTACTATGACGATGAACAGGAGATTTTGAATCTCACCGAGGTGGTATACTTTAGAGGGGACGGAGAGGTTCGGATTGACACCGACCGGGGTGATGTAGCTGAAAAGGAAGAGGCGGGTGAGGTTGAGTACGATAGCAACGGCCATGAGAGATATGTTGAAAGGTACATCGTCTATTATGACGTCGGGCTGCCCTGGCTCTATGCGCCTTACTACTACGGGTATCCGGCCTGGTGGGGTGGTGTCTGGTTGGGATTTCACTGGGGGTGGGGACCATACGACTATGGACTGGGGTGGTATTTGGGCCAGTGCGATTGGTATTACTCCGGCTATTACTACCGGGATTGGTGGTACGATCGCTACGACCCCCGATACGGTTGGGACCGCTGGGATGGGCGGAGATACGGAAGGCATGACCGGCGAAGAGGGCTTGGGAAAGGTGGTGGGGGCGAAGATTACAGAAGCTATGCTCGGAAAGAGCGTTATGGGAGGGATAAGAGTGACAGAGGCTACCGGGTGCAGCGTCGTAGGGTGTCTCGTAGAGACCACATCTACAACCGCCACGAACGATCTCGGGGGCGTAAATATGAGCGGCCCCAATACCGCCGTGGATACCGCCGCCATACAGGTTCCAAGAGTTATAATCGACCTCATTTTGGGCGCTCCTCAGGCAGCAGACGTTTCAGTCGCGGATACATAAGCAGACCGGGTGGGCGGCATTTTAGCCGAGGATCCATCGGCCGAGGATCCATCGGTCGAGGCCATTTTGGTGGAGGGCATCGGGGACACAGCGGCCATCGGGGCAGAGGAAGGTGAAGGGGCGAAGTGAGGGATCTCTCAGAATAGGTAGCGAGACCGCCACGGGCGGAGATTTACCCCGTGCCATGTCACGGGGCCCTCGCGGCGCTTCGCGGATTGCTTCCCCCGGATCGAGTCCGGGGTCGCAATGACAGCGAACGATCGGGCTTTTCTTTATGAACGCATTTTGGGACAAATAATAGAATACGTCACCGTATTTGCGAACCAGAGCACTAAGGTGTCCCCAGCAAATTGAGAGAGGGGGAACAAAAATGTTCAAATTACCGCAAAAAAGAAACCTGTTTCTTACTCTTACTCTTTTGCTGATGTTGTTTGGATTTAGTCGTAAAGGCGCAGCTCAGCCCGGGGTTGGCGATCCTGCCCCGAATTTTACCCTTATCGATCTTGACGGCGATACTGTTTCCCTGTCGGATTATTCTGGCCTTGTGATTCTTCTTTACTTTTTTGGCTATTCCTGAGGTCCTTGTCAGGCGGTGGCACCGTCTATTGAACAAAACATTTGGGGGGCCTATCAAGATCAAGATTTTCAGGTCTTGGGCATAGATATCTTTAATGGTACAGCCAGCCAAGTTCGATCCGTTTATCAGATACCCGCCGGTATCACTTACCCACTTTTGTTAAGTGGCAGTTCTACGGCCTCTATTTATGGAGCCTCTCACAACTATTACTTCGTGATTGACTCAAACAGTGTGATTCAATATCGTGCCGGTGGTTATGATGAGGATGCGATAATCTCAAATATTGTAAGCCTTTTGACTCCCTGTCTGAAGGGTGATGTCAACTTCGATGGCCAGATCAATGTGCTCGACGTTGTTCTGACAGTCAATTTTATTCTCAGTATGGTTGAACCTGACTCTTCCCAATTCTGTGCGGCTGATTTTGATTCCGATGGAAGTATTAATGTTCTTGATGTCATCGGCATAGTGAACGTAATTTTGGGAGGCCCAACAGCGGTGGCCAAAAGGGCTGGCCATTGACGTAGCAAAAAAGGCTTGCTGCCCCTAATATCCATCCTACCCTTTCACAGCTTCCCACGCGACATGTGTCTATTAAAGACTCAAACAGAACTGTTCCTCAGATATGCCAGTCATCTGACACGAGCAGTCTTGACTATACGCTGATGATTTTGTGATAGCGAGCTTTTTAGCTTGATTTTATTTTGGAGAAATATTAAATTAAATATGTTATATCTATCGACTTAAGGAGTATAAATTTGATGCGGATTATCTGGACAATACATTTGCTACTATTCCCGTTATTTTTCTGCTGTGCTCCTGATGCGGAGCGAAGTAATCCCTTCGACCCCCAGTCTTCCCACTATAAAGGCACAGGGGGTCTGTTCGGCCGGGTCACCTCCTACTACGATAGGCCTATTGACGCGGCTCAGATTCAAATTCTGCCCGGTTTGAAAGGGGTATTATCTGATGGCCGGGGAGATTATGCCATATCCGATATACCTGGCGGCGAGTATCTCGTCACCGCCTCCAAGGAAGGCTATGCGCCGGACACCTCCGAGGTGACG
>JBHIER010000237.1:0-5889 GCA_046760705.1 bacterium | reverse complement strand
ATCGGCTTGCCTCATTTTTCTCCAGAACTCAACTGCTGAAGTCGCTCTTTGGCCAGTTTCAATTCCGGGTCTAAGGTGAGGCTTGTTTTGTAGGCTTCGCACGCCTGGTCCGTCAACCCCAGGTCCTGATAATTGAGGCCGAGCGCGAAGTGTGCGGTGGCTAAGGTCGAGTCGATGGCGAGGGCTTTCTTGATCAGCTCTATCGAGTCCTCGTAGTCACATTTATAATAGGAGAGACGGGCATTGTTCAAATATTCTAAGGCCGTCTTCGGTTTGGGCACCAATCCGAAGTCGACAATGTTACCGATCAATCGTTTTATTCCCCGGTGATCGGGATTGAGAAGCAGGGCCTTTCGGTAGTTCGAAACGGCCTGAGAGTCGTTGTTCTTCAATTTGTCCATGATGCCTTGTAAGAGAAAGCCGGTGCTGTCAAAATACTTTTGCAGTGTGGTTTGAACCTGAGCCTGAGCCTCTGGCGAAACACCCACATTGGTCAGATAGGGATAAACGCTCTCCCTTTTCTCTTTGAAGAGGGCAATCTTCTGCCACCAGATGTACTTGCTGTCCGGGCATCTGGGGGTGGAGAATTCCAGATAGGCATTGTCGTCAGTGTTCAGAGGGGCGTCTCCAACATAGCTGGCGACGGTTTGAGGCCCCATAACAAAGCAGTCCAAGACATCGTATGCGTTCTCGATGTGTATATATTTTAGACTACTCTGAATGGCTGGGTCGACCATCCTCTCTTCAAGCAATTTGAAGTCAATTTTGAAGTCGGGATCGGGCGACCCAACCAAGAGCGCATGGCGATTGAGACAGTTGTTCCCGAACCATACCGAGGTGAAGGGAAAGACCTCTCTGAAGGTCTTGAGCAACACCCTGAAATCGAGTTCGGACATTTGGAACAGCGGAATCCAACTGGACATGATCCCGCCTGGATTCAAATGGGCCTTACAGGTTTCAAAGTATTCCTTGGTATAGAGACTGCCGTTCCCGGACAGGCCCGGGTGAATGGAGTCGTTCATAATCACGTCGTATGTTTTGTCGGTCATGAGGACGTAGTTCTTGCCATCCATGATAATGACGGTAAGAATGGGGTTATTCGTGATATGATGGTTCGTCTCGGTGAAATATTTTGAGGAAACCTCAATGACCTCTGGCGAAATCTCCGCAGCGTGTATCTCTTTCACGCCGTGTTGAGAGATTGTCCAGGCCGTTTCTCCACTCCCGAATCCTACTGTCAGAACAGTTTGAGGATCGGGATGAAAGAGCAGAGGGAAATGGCCTTGAATCTTCTGTGTCGTTCGGAGCATGTAATTGGTCCCGGCCACGCAGTAGCCGTTTGCCCCGATCTCCTTCTCTAAGTTTTGGAGATGTTGGTAGATTGTGACTGTGGTTGTAACACCCTCGCGAATATGAATGAGTTGGAATCCCGGCCTTCTTTGCGCAAAAACTCGGGCCACAATATCTTTGGGCAGCAGCACAGCCACAAACAGTAGCAATGCACCAAAGCTCACAACCAGGGTTCTTTTTGTTGCATGCGTCAATTGAGTTGCCGAGAGGATAATCATACTGCCGACAAATAGATTGATGAAGGACATGATGATGATACCCTTGATAACCCCTACAGTTGGAATCAGAACAAATCCGGCCACAATGGACCCGAAGATGGCCCCCAGAGTATTGACGGCGTAAATCCTTCCGATGCTTGTGCCTCGCCGTTCGATGTTGGTCGTGTAGATTCTGCTCACCAGAGGAAAGGTCATCCCCATCAAGAGGGCGGGGATGAGCATTATGGTGAACGTGTCTAAGAAATACAAACCGACCCCGAGGGACCATGTGGCTTTTGCACCTGCCCAGTCCCATATCTTGACATCAAGTGGGCCTAATTTGGGGAGGAACCACATTAAGATGACAGCAGACAAACCTATTCCTATTTCGAGGAGGCCAAATTTGAGGAGCAGGTTGTCAGGTCGATCCAAGAACTTTGAATAAATGAGACTGCCCAGGGCAATACCGAGAAGCATGGTGGTGAGCATGGCACTGAAGGCATAGGTGTCGGTGATCATGGCTGCGATCAAACTTCGCATCCAGAAGACTTCGTAAGCCAGGGCTGTCAACCCAGAAAGCCCAAAGCCCACTAAGACCAACCGAAGAACTTTTCTTGAGCGGACCGTCTTCCCCTTCTTCTTGGACTTGGCCTCGGCACGCCTCTGCTCAAGCTCGGTCTCGGCAGTTCTCCTCTGGATGACCCAGGTAGCAATGCCGACGAGGAGGTTGATGGCAGCAGCCATGTATGCGGTTTTGTGAACACCGATCGCAAAGATAAAGATGAACCCGGCTCCAAAACAGCCCACGACAGCCCCGAAGGTATTTAGACCATACAGCAGCCCCACATCCCTGCCCACCGCGCCCCGGGAGCGGATGAAATATCGACTCAAAACAGGCAGAGTCGCCCCCATGAGTGTTGTCGGGATCAAAAGTGCCAGAAAGCTCAGCACGAACCGGACCACGCTCAGGGAAAAATAACTCGCTCCGAACTCCCGATAGATCCAGGTATACAGGGGCGTAAATTGGGGGAGTATGGAGGGCAACAGGAGAGCATAAACTCCCAGTCCGAGCTCCAGATAGGCGTAAATCTTCAACACGTCTCTCCGATGGTCGATGAACCGCCCGAAGTAGAAGCTTCCCAGGGCCAGACCGGCCATAAAAACGGACAGGACCGTGGCCGTGGCATAAACGGTGTTGCCAAAGATGAGGGTCAACATCCGGGTCCAGATCACCTCGTAGGTCAACCCGCTGAGGCCGGAGGCCCAGAAGAGAAAAAAGAGCGTTCTACGATACGGCACCGCCATCTGAGAAACTCCTTAACGATCGGAGTGGCCCTGGGGCCACGAACCCTTATACCATAATTTGACTACGAATCTTTTTTTCAGATACTTCATTCTCTGAGTGGAACCTGCACTTGTTGGGGGATGGTCGAATATTGAGCGGACAGAAAGGTTCTGCCGTCGAAACAGTCAGGGTTCCTCCTTTTCCTCTGCCTGCGCGGCAGCTTTCAGCATTTTGAGTTCGGCTTTCTTTCTTTTCATGCGCGCCTTGTACTTTTGACGGATCTTCATTCTTATTCGGGCTTGTTTGCTCTTGCTCACTTTTCTCGACATCGATCCTCCTTTCGAAGATGAACGACAGAACAGGAAACGGAAACTCTCCTCCCAATTTCTGGGAATCGTCCCCCCTCCCTGGATTGGGCGCCACTCACATCTTGTGCATCAAATGTGAGCAAATATATATAATCCTGTCACTTTTGTCAACATCAATTCTCCGAGTCTTTAACTCCTGCTCCTCAGCCATGAATTTTTGAAAAAAATCTTGCACTCGGACGAAAAATGTGTTAACATTGTTGGTGCAATTTTGGAACGAAGAGGAGGAATTTGAGGGAGAGATAACTATGAGCTGGAGGATTGAAGTCAGAAACAGACCGGGTGTTGTCGACGCTTCAGGGGCGGGGTTGAAGAAGGATATCGAGGATTTGGGAATTTTTGGGGTGACGTCGGTCGAGACGGTCCAGGTCTATACCATCGAGGGCGATCTTTCGAAGCCGGACATCTTTCGGATCGGAGAGCGCCTGCTCACCGATCCCATCACTCAGGAGTTCACCGTTGGAGGTGAAGGGGTCTCGGAGGCACAGGGCAAAGGGTTAGTGGTTGAGGTCGCTTACAACCCGGGAGTGATGGACCCGGTTGAGCAGTCGGCAACCAAAGGGATTCGGGATTTGGGGATCGAAGCGGTGAACTCGGTGAAGACGGCCAGAAAATACCGTATCTGCGGCCAGATCTCAAAGGAGCAACTGGACCGGATCACGGAGAAGTTGCTGGTCAATCCTGTCATCCAACATGTGGTCAAGGGGAGAGAGGCACCCCTTGGGCCCACGGCAGAATATACTTTTCATAAGGTGTCCGTGGATATCCTGAACGTTGATGAGGAAGAGCTGATGCGGATCAGTCGGGAGGGGCAGCTCTACCTGGATCTGACCGAGATGAAGGCCATCCGCGGCCATTTTGCAACCCTCGGGCGAAACCCCACCGATATTGAACTGGAAACCCTGGCCCAGACCTGGTCAGAACACTGCGTCCACAAGACCTTTCGGGGATTGATCGAATATGATGGCAGAACCATCGACAACCTGCTCAAAGAGACCATCATGAAGGTGACGCAGGAGTTGAACAAACCCTGGTGTGTTTCAGTCTTTGAGGACAACGCCGGTATCGTTGAATTTGATGAAGATTACAATCTCTGTTTCAAGGTGGAGACCCACAATCATCCCTCGGCCATTGAGCCCTACGGTGGGGCCGGGACAGGCATCGGTGGGGTCATTCGCGACCCCTTGGGGACGGGTCTGGGGGCCAAGCCGGTCCTCAATACCGATGTCTTCTGCTTCGGTCCGCCGGATATGGCCCACGAAGATGTGCCCAAAGGGGTGCTCCATCCCAAAAGGGTGTTCAAAGGTGTGGTCGGAGGTGTGCGGGACTACGGCAATCGAATGGGCATTCCTACAGCGAATGGAGCCGTCCTCTTCGATGAGCGGTATATGGGCAATCCGCTGGTCTATTGCGGCACTTTGGGTATTCTTCCTAAGGCTCGAAGTACCAAAGAGGTGCGGCCCGGCGATCTGATCGTCTTGGTGGGGGGCAGGACGGGACGGGATGGCATCCACGGGGTGACCTTCGCTTCGGCGGAACTGACCGAGGAGTCGGAGGTCATCTCCAGCGGGGCGGTCCAAATCGGCAACCCCATCACCGAGAAGAAGATGCTGGACACCCTCCTCCAAGCCAGGGACAGGGGACTCTACAGAGCTATCACCGACTGCGGTGGCGGCGGGCTCTCCTCGGCCGTGGGCGAGATGGGTAGTACCATTGGAGTTATAGTCCAGTTGGAGAAGGTGCCACTGAAATATAGAGGGCTCTCCTACACAGAGATATGGATCTCCGAGGCCCAGGAGCGGATGGTCATCTCTGTGGACCCAGAAAAGGTGGAGGAGATAATGGCCGTCTTTCGGAGCGAAGACGTGGAAGCAACCGTTATTGGAGAGTTCACTGGAGACAGGCGGCTTCACCTGACCTATGAGGGGAAGACGGTAGCCGATCTGGATATGGAATTTCTGCACCACGGGCTGCCGAGGCCCCACCGGAGAGCGAGCTGGAAGAAGCCGACCTATCCAGAGCCGGATTTTGAGGACCCGGACGATCTGACCCCCTACCTGAAACAGATCCTCTCTTCCTGGAACGTCTGCTCCAAGGAGTGGGTGATCCGGCAGTACGATCATGAAGTTCAGGGGGGCAGCGTGCTCAAGCCGCTCCAGGGGGCCGGTAACGACGGGCCGGGCGACGCCTGCGTCTTTCGTCCTCTGCTCTCATCAGAGCGGGGCGTCATCGTCTCCAACGGCATCAATCCGAAGTACGGCGATATCGACCCCTATCACATGGCCGCCTCGGCCATCGACGAGGCCCTGCGGGGGATCGTGGCTGTTGGGGGAGATCTGGGGCAGGTGGCCCTGCTGGACAATTTCTGCTGGGGCAATACGGACGATCCGGAGAAATTGGGGGCCCTGGTCCGGGCGGCCCAAGCCTGCTACGACATGGCCAAAGGGTACGGGACCCCCTTCATCTCTGGCAAGGACAGCCTCAACAATGAGTTCTCCTTGGGGGAAAAACGGATCTCCATCCCTCACACGCTCTTGATTTCGGCCATGGGCATTATTGAGGACGTCTCAGGGGCCGTCTCCATGGATGCCAAGAGCGTCGGGAATGTGGTCTATGTGGTCGGCACCACCTGGCCAGAGATGGGCGGTTCCCACTATTATCATGTGAGGGGATATGTCGGGAACAATGT
>JBHIER010000236.1:0-5896 GCA_046760705.1 bacterium | reverse complement strand
GCGCCGGTTGACTGTTCCCGTTACGGCCGATTTCATCGCTGTGGCCAGTTACGGCTCGGGGACGGAGAGTTCGGGGACGGTCACCGTTGTCTCAGATCTGAGAGGTTCTATCGAGGGGAGAGATGTGCTTCTCATTGAAGACATCGTCGATACCGGACTGTCCATCAAATTTCTTTGGGATACGCTGTCGCAGCGAAGGCCAAAGAGCTTGAGAATCTGCGCCCTGCTGGACAAGCCCGATCGACACAAGGTGGAGGTGAAGGTCGACTATCTCGGTTTTACGATTCCTGATAGATTTGTGGTCGGATATGGGATCGACTACGATGAGCAGTTCCGGAATTTGCCGTATATCGGATACGTTGAGCTGGGTTGAACCGATAATCTTACCGAGACTGATGCCCTTAAATCAATTGTGGAGCAGTAGTAAATTTGAGGCGACCATTCAGCTATGCCCTGTCGTTTCGGCTGAAGCAGAGCTCAATGGAGGAATGTCCGCATTCATTGAGGAGATTCCGGTATCCTCCTATCGTCGGAACCGGAAAATTTGGGAACCTCTTTTAATCGCAGGATAATTCCGAAGGACGAGCAGATGGCTAACCTTCTTGTTGTGGGCACCCAATGGGGTGATGAAGGGAAAGGGAAGATTGTCGATGTGCTGGCTAAGGAGGCCGATATCATCGCCCGTTTTCAGGGCGGTCCCAACGCCGGACACACCGTGGTCTACGACGCTCAGAAGTTCATCCTGCACATCGTCCCCTCCGGTATTCTTCATCCCGGGAGGCGGTGCGTGATCGGTGATGGGGTGGTGGTCGACCCCGGTGCTCTTCTGGCCGAGATCGATGGGCTGGGGGATCGCGGTGTAGAGGTGCAAGGGCGGCTCTTTTTGAGCAAGAATGCCCACCTGATTATGCCCTACCACAAGGCCATCGACGGAGAGAGCGAAAAGGCGCTGGGTGAAAAGGGCATCGGAACTACCAGAAGGGGCATCGGACCGACCTACGCTGATAAGGCAGCCAGAAAAGGTATTCGCTTCTGCGACCTGGTGGACGAGGAGATCTTTCGACAGAAGCTGGAAGTCAACCTCACTGAGAAGAATTTCCTGTTGGAGAGATTTTACGGTGCTGCCCCTTTTGTTTACGAAGAGATTCTGACCGAGTTCAAGGGGTACAGGGAGAAACTGGCCCACTATGTCACGGATACGAGAGCCGTTCTCAAGGCTGCCTTCGAGCGGTCGGAGCGGATCCTCTTTGAGGGGGCCCAGGGCACATTGCTGGACATCAGCCACGGCACCTACCCCTATGTGACATCTTCGACGACGTCGGTGGGCGGGGTCTGTTCAGGATTGGGTATTCCGCCCAAGATGATCGACGGAGTTTTGGGGGTGGTGAAGGCATACACCACTCGGGTGGGGGAGGGGCCGTTCCCGACGGAGATTCAGGGTTACATCTGCGACATGATCCGCCGGAACGGCAGCGAGTTCGGCTCGACGACGGGGCGGCCGCGCCGCTGCGGGTGGCTCGATTTTGTGGCCCTGCGCCACTCCGTCTGGATCAACGGAATCGACCATCTGGCCATCACCCGCCTAGACGTCCTGGACGGACTGGAAGAGTTGAAGGTCTGCACAGCATACCGTCTCACCGGGCAGACCATCACCGACACCTTTCCCCCCACGGAAGTGCTCCAGCGCTGCGAGCCAGTTTATGAGAGCCTTCCCGGATGGAAGACGAAGACCGAAGGCATGCAGGACTACGAACAACTTCCCCAAGAGGCCAAGGAGTACGTCTCATTGATCAGCGAAACCCTGAAGGTTCCCATCGCCATCATCTCCACAGGGGAGAGCAGGGATTCCACCATCACACTGCAGTCACTGTTTTGATGAAAAAAATGAATCTTACAACTTCTGAAGCAGAGAGATTGCAAGAGATGACCGTCGAGAACTTGAAGCACCTCATCGATGTGGCCAGAGGCGATGAGCAGGGGGATATTCTGCTGAAGAACGGCCGATTGATCGATCTCTTCTCCGGTGAAGTACGCCCGGCCAATGTGATCATCCACGGGGCCCAGATTGCAGGGGTGGGGCAGACCTATACAGAGGGGAAGGTGCTCATCGACCTCGCGGGCAAGTATCTCTTGCCCGGCCTGATCGACGGCCACGTTCATGTGGAGAGTTCTCTGGTTACGATCTCAGAATTTGCCCGCGCAGTTCTTCCCCACGGGACCACGGCTGTGGTCATCGACCCCCACGAGATGGCCAATGTTTTAGGCCTGGCTGGAATTGAGTACATGCTGAAGGCCAGCGAGACGGTCCCCTTGGACGTTTTCGTCATGGTTCCCTCCTGCGTTCCAGCCACGTTGTTGGAGACGGCAGGGGCCTCTCTGGGGGAGGAGGAGATCGCTCAAGCCCTCGGCCATAACCGCGTCATCGGGCTGGGGGAGATGATGAACTTCCCCGGCGTTATCTTCGGCGTGCCCGAGGTGTTGAGCAAACTGGTGGTGTCCCAAAAGGCCGGGGTGATCATTGACGGCCACGCTCCGAGGATCGGAGGTTCAGAGCTCACTGCTTATGTCGCCGCCGGAGTCGAATCCGACCACGAATGCACAAAAAAAGAGGAAGCTTTGGAAAAGCTGAGTCTGGGTATGCGGGTGATGATCCGAGAGGGATCGGCGGCTAAAAACCTGGCTGACCTCCTGCCTGTGGTTAATGATTTCAACTCAAGACGGTGCTTTTTCGTCACAGACGACCGCCACCCGGCCGATCTGCGCCAGGAAGGCCATATCGACCATATTCTCAGAAAGGCGGTCTCCTTGGGGCTGGATCCTGTCAGAGCGATCCAGATGGCGACCCTCAACCCGGCCGAATATTTCGGTCTGAGAAGGCGGGGAGCCATTGGACCTGGCTACCTGGCCGACCTCATCGTGGTCAGCGACCTGAAGGAGTTTCGCGTCGATACCGTTATTAAATCTGGGCAGGTTGTGGTCCGGGAAGGTCGACTGACTGTCGATGTACCATCGTATTCGAGCGAGGCAGTTCTGAATACGGTGCACCTGCCACCGCTGTCTGAAGAGAGCTTCCAAATTGAGGCCAAAGGTGGAAAAGCTCGCGTGATCGGACTGGTTGAGGATCAGATCGTTACCAAGCACCTTGTCCAGGAGGTCAGAACAGAGGGCAGGATGGTCGTGTCCGATCCTGAGGGGGATATTCTCAAGCTGGCCGTCGTCGAACGGCATAAGGGCACCGGCAATATCGGCCTCGGCCTCGTCCGCGGGTTTGGTCTGAAAAAGGGGGCTTTGGCTTCTTCCATGGCCCACGACTCTCACAATATTATTGTCGTCGGCTCAGAGGACAGCGATATGGTCTGCGCAGTTCAAGAAGTTGGGAAGATGGGCGGTGGGTTTGTGACCGTTTCAGACGGTTCAGTACTGGCCTCACTTCCGCTGCCTGTTGCCGGCCTCATCTCCGACGAACCGCTGGAAAAAGTGTGCCAGGGGCTTGACCGTCTCCATCGTGCGGCCAAAGATCTGGGAACCAAAATCGAGAGCCCCTTCACCACCCTCTCCTTTTTAGCTCTACCGGTGATACCCGAATTGAAACTGACGGACAAAGGTTTGGTGGATGTAAATACATTCCAAATAGTGGATCTTTTCGAGTAACAGAACTATGGAGAGATTAACCAATCACCAGTCGAGGAGGTGACTGAAATGGCTGAAGAAGAACGGAAAGAAAAATCCGCTCAGGCGAAAGAGAGCGCCGCGGAGCCCAAGAGAAAGGAGCAAGTTCCGGCTGAAAAAAAGGAAGAACAGGAGCCTGCTCCAGCTCAGGAGATGGTCAAAGCTGACATTGGCAAGAGGGCGATTGCCTTCATCATCGATATCGCAATCAGTTCCTTCATCGGCCTGGTCCCCGTCATTGGGGGGCTCATTGCTGCTGCTTATATTGCCCTCCGGGATGGATTCACCTCTGAGCCCTTTGTGGGTCAGAGCTTAGGCAAGAAGGTGCTCAATCTTAGGACGATGGTGGTCGGCACAGGTCAGACGTGTGATTATGGGTTGTCGGTCAAGAGAAATCTTCCTTTCTTCATTCCGATGGTTTTCTGGGTGATCCCTTTTGTTGGCACGATCTTCGGGTGGGTTCTCTTGATTGTGGTTCTCGTTATCGAGGCTCTGCTCACCGTCACCGATGAGAACGGTGAGCGAATTGGGGACAAGATTGCCGGCACCCGGGTTATTGAGATAAAGTCATAAGTGGCTTTTTGATCGGAGCCGCGGATTCACATGCGCGAAATCTTGAATGCACCCTATGGAAAGCGCGGCTACAAACCTCTTTTCATGTCACCCTGAACTTGGTTCAGGGTCTATGATGACAGTTTGTGGATAAGTGGGAATGACAGCCATTTTCGTCATTCCTGCCCCGCATCGAGCGCGGGATAAACTCCTGCAGAGCCTGCCCCGTATCCCCGATCGGAGTCGAGGACAAGCTTATTATGGGGAATCTCCTTGTTGCCGGTACCAAAGTGAGATCTCTGTATACCCAGGGACAGGGATTCCGGAACTCCACTTCGTTCCGTTCGGAATGACAGCTTGTGGCTAAGTTGGAATGACAGGATGGGATTTAAGTGTCACCCTGAAATTCTAACTATTTCGCTCAGATTGTCCTTCAGTTTGCGAGGATCTTTGCATATCACGAAAATCCACTTTCCGAATTCTCCATGATGATTCACAGCCCGCACCCACCGTCCTGCCGCCGTCCCCTTTTGTCGGTCTTGCTCGGTTTCAAAACCTTTTATCTCGAGAATAATCTTGGTTTCTCGCCCACTCTTTTCTCGCCAGCGGACGAGAAAGTCCGGTCGATATTCATGACGCACTCCCTGCCATTCATACGGAACAGTAAAATCGAGATGGTCATTTCTTGCATACGAAACGACTTCCGACATGTTTTCCAATTGATAAGCCGTACACTGTTCCCACCGAGGAGCGTCTAACGTTACGTGGCTGATGTGACTCTTCGTCGTCCCTTTCGTATATTTGACCGTTCGAAAGAGAACCTCAGAAGTAGAGCCAACAGGCCGGAAGCGTTCAATCACAGGCAGTATCGGCGATTCACCCGCTTGAGTGTCTGGTTCAATCGCTTCGGTTAAACGATCAATAATGCGTTGTTTGTATTTGAGCAAAGCGACTTCCTCTTTTGGTGCATCCTCTGTGACAATGACGCGCTGCTCGATATACTCCCAGACGATATTGAGCACCTGCGGAAAGAGGACGTGGCGAGTGTTCCAGTCTTTCCGTTTGTCCTTCAACCGATGGGTAATGTCTGCTGCAATTTCATAGACACTTTCCTGTAGCCGTCTGACTCGATGGAAGGGATTCCGATCCTGTAAGACCTCCGGACCTGGGCCGAGGCGGTCGGGGCGACCGATTCGGAAACCAGCCACAGGCTTGGAGACAACTTCGGTCGGCTCGGTAGTTGGATCAATTTGGAGATAGGGTATATCTTCAAAGTTGACTCGAATCCGCTGGCGAACGTCAAAGACAAAACCTTCCACACGAGGAAAGGTGATCTCGAGGCTTTTGCGCTCGGGCAATGCCCGGACTAAAGTTGAAACTTTATGAACTTCTTTTCGGCTGACCGGCTTTTTCTTGACGGGAATGACCTCAAATGGTACGCCGTAGACATCAACATATTCAGGCTCGCTGAAATCGTCGTAATTGATGCGGCGCAGTCCCCGACCCACGACCTGTTCGCATAACAGTTGTGAGGTAAAGGCCCGTAGGCCCAGAATCTGAGTGACATTTTGCGCATCCCATCCTTCACTCAGCATGCCCACTGATATAACCGCACGAACATCTTTCCCCGGAGGATCACCGTGACCATCCCATTCAGTTTTGCCGACAGTATAGA
>JBHIER010000235.1:0-5899 GCA_046760705.1 bacterium | reverse complement strand
TCTTTTTCCCCTTTGTTATAGAAATGATGGAGAATACTTTACCTCCATATTTTTTTGTGAATTTCTCATGAGCTTTTTTCTGAAATTCTGACTCGCGAATGATCTGCGTCATGTATGCGTATCCTGCTGGCTTAATTTGAAGGCCAATATATCGACTTTTTACTTGGATGAAAAAATCAATCTTCTATAATCTGTCCCATTCGTCTGGAGCCGGCTCTACTTTGACACCCAGGGCTTGCTCCAATTGATCATAAATCGTTTCCATCTTTCCTACATTCTTTTCATATGTCCCACTACTGCAAATATCATTTGCGTTACTTGAGACTGTCCCATCTATCTAATCCTTGATCATTCTGATAATTCTCTGATATATTCATTCTTTTATTACTTAAATAATCACAAAAACGCTCAAACTCTTTTCCTTTAAAGGTGAAGATTTTCTCAATAATTTCATTCCTAAGTTCAATCAGATCATTTGAGAGCTCATCATCCATAGAAATTTCATAATAGTACTCGTTATGGATTCTTTCTTGTAAAACTAACGTACTTAGAGCGCAATTATGTAAAATAATATCTTTTGCCCCTCATATTCATAGCCGTTTAATAATAGAAATCTAAAAACTCTATCAAAGGTAAATCTTTCATAGACTATATAATTTTTTTTAAGAGAATTTTCCAAAAGATGCTGATCCAACATGTTAAATCCAACCTTAGATTTCTAATGGTATTTGAAGCTGTTCTCTTCTCAGGTGTAAATACAATTCTAGATACCCAAGAACTCTTGAGCCTAAGGTCGTTAAGACTACCCTATCGTATCTGGATTTAGAAAGCCTCATTCTTTCTACCAATTCAAGTTCTTCACACTGATTACAAGTAAATAAAAGAAGCTCTCTTACAGTAGTCCATCGGTAGCTCTTACCAAACAAAAAATTAACGAATTTCAATTTCTCTATATCTTCAGGTGTACCAGATTTGGGCAACCAATCACCGTTTGTAAGATGCACAAATCTGAGAAAATAGAATATGTTCACTTTGCTTTTAGTGAAAACCCCATTTGTCAAAACTTCTAACAAAATTCTTTTTTGTTCGGTGCTAAGATCTGGCATGGTAGCTCTTGACTGAATTATATCAGCATTATAATTCTCTCTAAATCGTTTACCATAATCTGTCAACCCTGTCATCCCGTTTTGCTTTTCTTCTATCAATTCAAAATATTTCGCCAATGATGTATATACTCCAAAACTTGTCCTGGATTTGAAAGCACTTCTTATCGTCTCAAAAGTCAATTCATCAGCTTGTTCATTGTAAAAAGGCTTGATGACTTTATTAAGCCAGCGAAGATAAACCACATCCATAGCCACAGGTGGACCAAAACCCATTGAACAAGACTTTCATTCATGATGTTATTCCTTCTTCCTGGAAAACTATCAAATGCTTATCTCTCTGTTCGTATGAGAATTATCTTATATCTCCCATAATAAACAGGACGAGCAAATTTATCGCCTATATTGATACATAAACGACATCCTTTATGCAGGACCCTATGGCATTCGTTCCATACCAAATTGAGATTGTTGATATATTCTTCATAACTATGATGAAAGCCAATCTGTTTCCCGTCTCCATAATCCTTCAATTGCCAGTATGGTGGTGAGGTGATGATAAGATGAATAGATTCATCTGCTACTTCCTTCATACGTCTTGAATCACCAATAATTATTTTATGATGTGTCTTCATGTTCCCCAGTTTAAAAATTAAAGATTGTGAAAAACCTTCTTTGTCTAATAAAAAACTGCCTTAAATAATATACTTACTCAATGATTTCAACCCCAAACCTTTCCGCCTGCTCGCGCTTGTGGTTATTCGTAGTGCGGATACCAATTTGGACGAGTCGCTCGACGAGCCCATTCTCCATGATTCGTGCTAAAGAAATGGGATAGGGGTCACGATCCAGCAACTGTGCAATTGCGTTCTCAATTTCACCGAAAGCGTCATCGGCCGATTGCAACTCTACATCTCCAGCATCGAACAGAACGGATTCATCACCGAGATCTATTCCTGACTCACTCCATTTGTTTGTCGACTCGGAGCGGAAAGCCTCCCGTATCATCTGCGGGGCCTTCGCCGCGCCTTTCATAAGGGAGGACTGCTCGTCGTAGGGTAGACCGATGATAGCGATTTGGCTTTTTTTCATAGTATTGTTCAAATTTGGAAGTGACCTGAACAGACTTCCGATGTCTTGGAGACATCGAAAGCTTCTACGACCACCGAAAGCTCGACACAATTGCAGCTCGTGAGAACACTCGCCCTCCCATACTCAGACCCCTCTATTTCGACGGATTCGGGAACGTTCCCGGTACAGGCGCTCGGTAAATCCTCCTTCCTTCAGAAACGACTGCTCCAGCTTCTGCATTTGCCGTCCCAGCAGGTAGCTGGCCTGGTTGACCAGGCAGATCAATGTGTTGGCCGCGACCTCGGCCGATGCCTTGGCGATGCCGTAAGGGTCGGACGCGTCCGACCTATCTGACCCTTCTGACATGTCCGACGGGTCAGACTTATACCTCCTTCTCACTGCCAGAGCATGGGGCGAGTCTTTGCTCCACAGGCGCAGGCCATGCTGACGCAAAAAGTCCTCGTAGTCCAGCAGCAGTTCTTCCAGGCTCGCCTTGGCCACACCGGTCAGTTTGAGTTCGGTCTTTTTAGAGGTGGCGGAGGCCATGCTGCCTTCGGCGATGTTCTGCACGCCGCTGCGTGCGGCCTGCACCATCTGGTCATGAAGACGCGAACGCTTGGAGATAAACCGATCGCAAAAGATGACCGTGCCATCATAGACAAGCTGGGCGGTCTGAAAGCTCCGCAACTTCCGGTAGCCACCGTGCTTCGGGATAAGACGATGTTCAGCGTTCACGGGACGCTTATTCCTCTTCATCCTGTCTGATCGGTCCGACGTGTCCGACATGCCAGGTTCTCCCTTCTCATAATACCCCGTTGAGATTTGACTCAATAGCCAACAGAGATGGAGACACCGAATAAGTCTTGAGAGCTATCCGGCTCCCTAAGGCTCAATCCTGCTTCCCAGCAGCTTCAGAAATGCGCGCATCCATTCAGGATGGCCTGGCCAAGCCGCCGCCGTGACGAGATTCCCGTCCACATACGCCTTGGAGAATGTTTCATTCACCTCTCCCCACCTGGCACCAGCCCGGATCAGATCGGGCTTGACAGCCGGATAGGCCGTGCAGAGCTTGCCCTCCACGACACCAGCCGCAGCCAACACCTGCTGCCCATGACAGATGGAGGCGATGGGTTTGTTGGTCTCCGCAAAGTGACGGACGATGTCCAACGCCTTCTCGTTCAGGCGGATATACTCCGGAGCGCGCCCTCCCGGGATCACCAGCCCGTCGTACTCTTCGGGCTTGATCTCCTCAAAGGTGGCGTTGAGTGCGAAATTGTGACCCCGCTTCTCGCTGTAGGTCTGGTCTCCCTCAAAGTCGTGGACGGCTGTTCTCACTGTTTCGCCGGCCTTCTTGTCAGGGCAAACTGCGTGGACCGTGTGGCCGACCATGGTCAACATCTGAAAAGGAACCATCGCCTCGTAGTCCTCGACATAATCCCCCACCAGCATGAGAATCTTCTTCACGGCCATTTCAACCTCCTTTACGGTTCGTTCCTCTATCAGCAAATTCCTCCATTCCACCTCATTTCGACCCCATTTCATGGGTTTCGATAGATGCCTTCTGCAGTGCAGCAGCACTTGCCGCATCATAGGCTCTTGATAGCAAGGAGCCGATATTGTGCTTTCCGATCGCGAAAGGAGCATCTCCAAGCCTTTTGAGAATCGCATTGTCAACCTCTGGAGCGGCAAGATGCACGGCAAAAGAATCCAAACCCTCTCCCGCCTGCCAAAACGTGTCCAGGCACTCTTCGAGTGGCAATACCTCTTCAGCCAGTGTGGAATCTGCGTCGGCAGAAGGCGGTCTGCTCTCTGCTGGTAATTTCTCAGTGCGTTTTTCTCTCAGCACCTCGATAATCTCATCCTTGGTTCGACCGCGCAGTTTGAAGATCAGAAATGGGTCCTCATCGAAGCGCTCCGCCAGCAGATAGTAGACGGCGGCAATATGTTTGCAGGGATTGGCCCAATCAGGGCACGAACAGGAGGTCTGAAGCTGCTCTCCCGAGGTCGGGAAAAGGGATATTTTCGCCTCAGCAAAGGCATCCTCAATATTTTGAGGCATCTCGCCTGAGAGCAGTTTCGCTGCAAAGATGGCCTGAGCGGCCATAGCGTCTGTTACCTTGTCCCAGTCGCCGCTCGAAAGCGGCTTTAACCGGATCGCGACCGCGTAAGGTTTGCGGTGAGTCCCCTGAACTTTTGATGTTACCAACCCCGGTTCAACATCGATGGAGATGACCTGTCCCTGCCGGGCGTAGGAACGACCGCGAGTCAGCCTCGCCCCCATGTTGAAAGACTCCAGAACACCGATCCAGCGTTTGGACCACCAGGTCTCACCGATTGTTCCACGTTTGCTCTTCGTCTTGATACCATCCTTCACCTTCTTCGGCCTACTTGGCTGGTAATACCTATAATATTCCCAATATGCCAATATCTACTCACCTCCCACTGCATCACGGCTCAGGGCGAACAACTCCTTGAGCTGAGCTGTGGACATCTCTGTGATCCAGTTCTCGCCAGTGCCAACGATGCGCTCGGCCAGCTCCTTCTTCTGCTCGATCATCTGGTCGATGCGTTCTTCCAGCGTTCCAACGGAGACGAATTTGTGGACCTGCACATTCTTCCTCTGCCCGATGCGGAACGCCCTGTCTGTGGCCTGATTCTCCACCGCCGGATTCCACCACCTGTCGAAGTGGAAAACGTGGTTGGCGGCCGTCAGATTGAGGCCCAGCCCGCCGGCCTTAAGGGAGAGAACAAAGAGCGGCGGCCCGCGGCGCTCATCCTGAAAGCGCTGAATCATGGCATCGCGCTGTTTTTTGGGAGTGCCACCGTGAAGAAATGAGGTTTCGCAACCCAGCATCTCCTGAAGATGGGAGCGGAGCATGGCACCCATCTCTGAAAATTGGGTGAAGATCAGTGCCTTGTCCCCTTCGGCTATGACCTCCTCAAGCATCTCCTCCAGGCGTGCCAGCTTGCCTGAGCGCCCAGGCAATCTGCTGCCGTCATGGACAAACTGTGCCGGATGATTGCATATCTGTTTGAGTTTCATCAGCGTGGAGAGCACGAGGCCCTTGCGCTCAATTCCCTCTGACTCCTCGATTCTTTCCAACATCTCCTTGACCACGGCTTCGTAGAGCGATGCCTGTTCCTGGGTGAGGTTGCAGAACACCCTCATCTCCATCTTTTCGGGAAGATCCTTGATGATGGTCTTGTCCGTCTTCAATCGCCGCAGCACGAAGGGCTGGATCAACCGCTTGAGCTTCTCTGCCCGGTCTGAATCGCGATAGCGCTCAATGGGAATGGCAAACCTGGTACGGAACTCTTTCGCCGATCCCAAATAGCCCCTGTTGAGAAATTCCATGATCGACCAGAGCTCGGAGAGTCGGTTCTCCACAGGAGTGCCGGTGAGAGCGATGGTATGCCTGGCTTTGAGCCTCCTGATTGCCTGTGTCTGTTTGGCCGCCGGGTTCTTGATATTCTGGGCTTCGTCCAGAGCAATGCATTCCCACTCAATTGAGGAAAGCTGCTCCTCGTCGCGATGGGCCAGAGAATAGGTCGTGATAACGACATCGTTCTTTTTCGCTTCCTTCGCGAAGGCGCGGCCGGAGAGCCTGTCCCCACCGTGGTGAACCATGACCTTGAGAGACGGTCCGAAACGTTCAATCTCTCTCTGCCAATTGCCCACAATAGACATCGGGCAGATCAGGAGCGTGGGACCCGGTTTGGGTTTG
>JBHIER010000234.1:0-5915 GCA_046760705.1 bacterium | reverse complement strand
TTCACCCAGAGTACGGTCAAAAGAGCACTCATATCGACGACGGTCAACAGCTCTGCTCCAGCTTCCACTTTTTGGCCGGGCTCAAAATTCTTCTTTGTAATCACCCCTGAAAAGGGAGCGACGATTGGTTTCTCCTTCAACTTCTCCCTCAGATTGGCCACCGTAATCTCTTGTTTGTACTCTCTGATCTCCAGTTCCCGGAGCTGCTTCTGGGAAATGGCTTTGGCGGCCAAAAGTTCCTGTGCCTGTGCTTTCTGCTCCTGAATCAATTCCAAATCGATCTCTGCCAGTTCTAAATCTTGCCGAATAGTAGCAAGTTCTTCATCCAATTTTCTGATTGCGGCAATGATCTCCCCCTTCTTGACGCCACTGCCTTCCTTCAAATGGCCGTCACCTTTAATCACACCTTCTATCGGGGCCTTGATCGCTTCGATCCGTTCCGAGTTTATCCTTCCCGGGGCGATCACACTGGAGACCAGGCTACCCTTTTGGACCGTAATCGTCCTCACCTCCACCGGCTCCTCGGTAGTCTGGCGATATATCCCAAAAAGAGCCAATCCCCCGGCCACAACAATAAGCATTATAATCAAAAATGTCCTCTTTCTCAATCCAACCTCCAAAAGAGATTCTAACCTCCGTCAGAATGACACCTAAACCTTTGTGACCTTTTGTGCAATTTTGTGGCTAAAACTCCTCCTCCAACTTCCCCCTCGCCTTGGCCATCTCCGCCTTGTTTAGAATATACGATATCTTTGCCTGATCGAGAGCACTCTGGGCAGAAATGAGCCTATCCCTCGTCCGGCTCACATCCTCAGCAGTGATCAAACCCATCTTGAACCTGAGTTCGGCTATTTTCAGAGCCTCCTCAGCAATTTCTAAATTCATCCCGAGCGATTCTATTCGTCGCTCATTGAGCTTCAGCTCACGGTAAACGCCTTCGATCTCGAGAGCGATCTCCTCTCTCAAAAGCTCTTTCGCCTTCAGGGCCTTTTCATATGAAATTTTAGCCGACTCAAGCTCATATCTACTCATCCCACCGTCAAGGAGAGGAAAGCTCAGTCGGGCCGAAACCCGCCAGTCCTCCCCGAGCAGATCCTTCAAACTTGTGGTCAAACTTGGGTCCCGGGAGCTTCTCCGATAGCTGCCGTCCAGGTTCAACACCGGCTTGTTTGATGAGTGGGCGATGTGAGTCTTGATCTCCTCTGCCTCAACAGAAATGTCCGCCTGCTGCACATCCAGCCTATTCTGATATGCCTCCTCGATGCACTCTTCCAGTGTAAGTTCAAACGGCTCGATCTCAATCCCCTTCTCAAGCGTAACTTCCTCCCTTGTCTCCAAACCCAAAAGTCTCAGAAAGGACACCTTCTGGCTCTCTGCTGAATTCTGAGCCATCAACATATGGTCTTCACTGGTGGCCAACTGCACTTTGAGGTTCATCACCTCAAACTCTGAAATTTCACCCGCTCTCAGCCTGGCCTCTCCAATTTCCAGCACCCTTTGGGCCGACTTCACCTCCTGTTCTGCCCTCTCCACCACCCGATGAGCCTGCAACAGTCCATAATATCCTTGAATCACAGAGAGTACCAGATTTTCTCTCTGGAGTTGATAGCCCAGTTTCGCTCGAAGAAAATTCTGGTCAGCGGTGATTCGGCTCGAACCCTCGGCAAACCGTCCCGACTTCCACAAGGGCTGTTTTAAGGACAGAGTGAGTTCTGGAGTGTGGGTGTAGGTGATGTCATCTCCGGAGACGCTTCTTTCCGAGCTTAATCCTAAACCCAAGGTAACTCTCCCCCCGGTGGGAATCAGAAGGCTTTTGCTCAAGCCCAGGTTGGCTAAGTATCTCTGATTACTCAGATCGTATGTTGATGACTGTGATCGGCTGGAAAAAAGGCTGAGAGAGCTTTTGATCCCAAACTCGGATTTTGTGCGGCTGTATGCTATCTCTGACAAATGATAATCCTGCCTGGCATTGTAGAGAGTGGTCTCATTATTTCTGAGGGCCAACTGGATCGATTGCTGAAGGGTTAAATAGAGGGACGAGCTTTCTAAGGGAAAAGCGAACGAAATAAGGGAGAATAATGAGGCAAAGAATGTATATCTTCCGAACCACACATCAAATCCTCCTTAAAGTAAACAGGCAAGGGACGGATTATCAGGATTCCTGATCCCCCCTCCAATTCCTGAAGTCTCGGCCCTTACCTTTCACTTTCAACTTTCAACTTTTAACTATCTTAGCAACACCATCTTCTTTGTCTCTGACCACCGACCACCGACCACTGATAATCGATAGAAGTACACACCACTGGCTACGTCCTTTCCTGTGCTGTCTCTACCATCCCAGTGAACGCTGAAAAAACCTGGTTCCTGCTCTTCGTTCACAAGAGTTCTTACAACATGACCCAGCGTGTTATAAACCTTAAGAGTTGTTCTCCCGGCGTCGGGAATGCGGTATTTGATTACTGTCTGTGAATTAAAGGGATTGGGGAAATTTTGAGCCAGATGATAGGTTTCTGGAATGTAATCCTTATCAGGATCACCCACAGCGAGAGTCTCATCAGTGTATTTTAACACAGCCCCATATTCTCCTACCGCCCAAGCATATCCCGGATCTTGAAAATCGACATCAAACAAGCTGTTCGAGAAATCGGTTGTGTCTGGATACCAACTGAGACCACCATTGTCGGTCCGTATAATTATTCCGTCCGTTACACCGACGATCATCCCATATGTATTATCCGCAAAATCTATGCTATACAAATGGGTAGGATGCCAGGTAAGCCAGTCAAAATCGTCCTGAAGATACCAGTATGCTCCCCCATCCTCAGTTCTGTAAATGACTCCATCCTCTCCTACGACCCAACCGTTCAAGCTGTCCGTAAAATGGACATCGAAGAATGCCTTGTGGGTTCCGCTGGTCTGATAGCTCCACTCCTGGCCTCCATCAGTGGTGTGCATTATTTTACCAGAATCTCCCACTGTCCATCCCTCCCGCATATCTACAAAAAAGACGCCGTACGTTTTGTTCGGCAGACCCATCTTCTGAATTTCCCAGTGCTGCCCGCCATTAGATGTATGAATAATCCTACTCGATCCAACCGCCCAACCATTTTCCACATCCAAGAAATGGACACCATAGAACGCGGGCCAATCCCACCACCCATGGTCCTGTTGCTCCCAATTGAGCCCACCGTCTGAGGTGTGAATTAGAGCGCCCATGGCCCCCACGGCCCAACCATGGTTCTCATCCACAAACTGCACTGCGTCAAGCCCCCAACCATAATCTCTTATCCCGTATTGAGCCTCCCATGTCTTACCTCCGTCCTCGGTGATCGAAACTTCCCGAGCGCTACTTACCATCCAACCTTTATTCTCGTTTATAAAATCCACACCGTATATATCATTGCTGGCACCCCCAGCTTCAGTATTCCATCGGTTGCCCCCATCTGTGGTGCTCAAAATTGCACCCCAGTGACCAACAACCCAGCCACGTTTTGTGTCTATAAAACATAAGCCCAGAAGATAGTTGTTGGCCGGGCTCTTGCAGTCTAACCATGTTTCTCCTCCGTCATCGGTTTTCATGATGAGACCTCGAAAACCAACCGCCCATCCATGGTTCCCATCAGCAAAGTAAACCTCTACCAGAAAAAGGGTGCTCTGGATCGATTCTCTTTGTTTATACCACGTTTCGCCACCATCTTCAGTTTTAAGAATAATCTGCCTTCCACCCACAGCCCAACCCAAGTCATCATTCAAAAAATACACGCCATACAATCCCCAATCGGTGCCCGTCTCCTTCTTCTCCCATTTTTCCCCACCATCAGTAGTCTTAAGGATCAACCCATTACTTCCTGACACCCAACCGTGATTGTGATCAACAAAACTAACACCCCACAAATGGTCGCTGGTTTCAGAACTTTGTCTTATCCAATGTCGCCCACCGTCCGAAGTATGGAGTATTGTACCTTCGCTTCCCACAGTCCATCCAGTATTCTCGTCAATAAAGACAACTTCGATCAATCTTGCAGAGGAAAATCTGTTTTGTTGCTCCCAGTTCACTCCTCCATCATAAGTTTTGAAAATGACACCTTTGATTCCCACAGCGTATCCCACCTTCTTGTCTACAAAATAGACCCCTTCTAAGTAATAGGAGCTATCCCCCACAATCTGTTGATGCCATGTCTTTCCACCGTTAACAGTATGGTAAATAATATTACTCCAGCCGACAACCCACGCCTCCAGCGGGTCAACAAAGTGAACATCGTTGAGGTCTACACAGATCTGAGGCTGCCGGGCGATCTCCCATGTTCCTTCGGCCTTACTTACCTCAGGTAGTAACATTCCGACAATAAGTAGAACAACAAAAGTAACACAAAGTGACTTCATGAATCTCTTTAGCCTGATTAATTCATGACATGTAATTCCGAAGAAAGCACAGCTAAAGCGAAAACGATGCTGCAAACAGATTTCTCCACTAAGCTTGCCCCGAACTTGTTTCGGGGGTCGAAATGACAGATTGTGTCATTCTGAGCGGAGCGCAGCGGAGTCGAAGAATCTGTATGGCAATAGCTTATAGAGAGCTGGTATTACAAACCTCGTTGAATGTATGAATAATTCAGGTTAGGTAAATCTCCATAGTCAAAAGCATTTTTGTATAAAATTGTATAAATCTAAGTCTATTATATTATCTTGCTGGGCCTATGGTAAAATTTAATAGGGCAAGTACTCGCTAACCTCATTGCGCGAGTCTAGCCAGGGTGCAATGTAACAGTTGCGACACTTCACTTGAAAGTAGTAAGTCTTGTTTACATTGTACCACCTCTCATTTTTGTACCACCAGTAGCAGCCAGAAGCATCGCAATCATCGTACCTATAGTGGGTCACACCATAGGCAACTACGCCACCAGTTTGCAGTGCGTTGGGCTGTGTACTGGCGTACAGATTACAGTAATCACAGGGGTCTGGATCCTTGCCCCAGAACCACTCCACATGGATCTTCCCCTGCCTCACCCACCCTGGAGGGATCATCGGAGCCACTCGATCCGCGACGGCAGGACCCGGCGGAGGCTCGTAGACCCATCTTCTTTGACCAGTATCCTCAGCATATACCATCCACAAGATTTTAGGATCGGCATGGGTGCTCTTCACAGCCATAGTCATAGAGACCAAGGATACAGCCAATAGGACGCTCACAAAGACACTCACCTTCTTCACCACCAATACCTCCTTTCAGTTAAGATAGTTTGAGAAAATAGGCCCAGCAATATAATTTTCCTCTACTCCCAGGAAATCACCAAGTTCTCCTGAGGGGAAAAGGAGCTCCTTGTTATGAAATAAAGTCTCCTGCCATCTCTCACTTCGGTCTTATCAGGTTCAGACGAGATTCTCACCTTTTTCCACTCGATAGGAACCGATATAACAAATTGTGCCGTGTCGATAGGTGTCCTCCAAAATTCAGGTACTGATGTTAGAATATATGCTGCAGACTTGTTTAGGGCCTTTTGCTTGTAAAAGACATTGAATGCTTTCTCCTCTCCAGGCCGAAAGCTCATATTCCAATATATGTTAGACTCATCTCCCCAATGTTCATACCCTTCAACCACAATTTCGTGAGGAAAAGGGTGATACTCGTCAACAGGAAATGGAAACTGGATCGTTAAAGCTAATTCCCCTTTGGTAACATTTCGAAAATAGAACGTCCCGTCAATTTGGGTCTCATCATCAAAACAGACAATCGGAACCTTCTCCTTGTAAAACTACACCCAATCGGGCCTTGGAGGTTCAATCTCTTGGTAGGGTTCCTTCGGTTCAACGTTCTCCTTGCTGCAACCGGCAAGAACGGCGAAGAGTACCCATATGGTAAAAATGAGATTCTTCCGAAGATGTTGCCCTTCCTTATCTCTCTGAGGGTAAATTGA
>JBHIER010000233.1:0-5917 GCA_046760705.1 bacterium | reverse complement strand
AAGTGTCCGACTTTTTCACCTCAAAATAGTCCAGAGTTGAATGCGCTACGACACGACAGTTAGATTCCCATTTCCCGAAGAATTTACTTGACAAACCAAGCACTTTGTATTATTATAATCCTAAAATTTATTCAATCTGATTTACCTGCTCGGGTGGGAGTCAGACCTGTCTGCGTGCGAACACGCACAGGCAGGCTCCCACCGCCATTGGCTCCACCATTCTGGTCTGGGGGGCAGGAGTACCTGTCTGCCGTGCCCGACACAGGCAGGCAACTCCTGCCCCAGCACTTAGATTCTCATACCTGTGAGAGATGAAGTTGATACGATGGAGGATCGCTAAGACTATGAAAAAATCAATTCCAGCTATCGCCCTCGTTGCTGCGCTGTCGATACTTTCGCTAAACCCCCCAGTACTGGCATGTACGAACTTTTTGATTTCGAAGGGGGCCTCGGCTGATGGTTCGACAATGATCTCCTATTCTGCCGATTCGCATGTTTTGTATGGAGACCTGTGCTACATACCTGCCGGATATCACATAGACGGAAGCATGCTCGATATTTATGACTGGGACACCGGTGAATACCACGGTCAAATTAAGCAGGTTGCCAGAACCTACGCGGTTGTAGGACTCATGAATGAGCATCAGGTCGCCATTGGAGAAACCACCTGGGGTGGTCGCGAAGAATTGGTGGACTCAACGGGCATTGTGGATTACGGGAGTTTAATGTATATTGCCCTGCAGAGAGCGAAGACAGCCCGGGAGGCCATCAACATTATGGGCGACCTGGTTGCAGAATACGGGTACTGTAGTTCAGGGGAGTCGTTCTCCATTTCTGATCCCGACGAGGTTTGGATAATGGAAATGATCGGAAAGGGTCCCGAGAATAAGGGCGCGGTTTGGGTGGCTCGAAAGATTCCCGACGGCTATATCTCTGCCCATGCCAATCAAGCCAGGATACGCCAATTTCCATTAGATGACGAAGCCAACTGCATCTACGCAAAAGATGTCATCACCTTTGCCAGAGAGAAAGGCTATTTCAGCGGAAAGGACAGCGAGTTCAGTTTTGCAGATGCCTATGCCCCTCTCGATTTTGGGGCGCTCCGGTTTTGCGAAGCGAGGGTCTGGAGCATGTTCCGTCGTGCCGCTCCGTCTTTAAACCTGTCGATGGATTATGTCAAGGGCGTAAAAGACGCTGAACCTCTGCCTTTATGGATCAAGCCTGATAAGAAACTTTCGGTCCGCGATGTCATGGAATTGATGAGAGATCATTTCGAAGATTCCGATTTTGACCTGACAACAGGCGTTGGCGCAGGTCCTTTCAGTCTACCGTACCGCTGGAGGCCGCTCACATGGGAGGTTGACAGCATCAAATATTGTAACGAGCGGGCCACATCCACCCAACAGACCGGTTTTTCCTTTGTGACACAATCGCGCTCATGGTTGCCCGATCCCATCGGTGGCATAATCTGGTTTGGAGTCGATGACACCTACAGTACGGTTTACATTCCCATATATTGCGGCATCAAGGAAGTGCCTCACAGTTACGCCGTCGGCACCGGGTCTTTTTCTGAATTCAGTTGGGAGTCTGCATTCTGGGTGTTTAATTTTGTGTCCAATTTCACATACCTGCGTTATTGTGACATGATCAAAGATGTTCAAAAGGTGCAGAGAGAACTGGAAGGAACCTTTCTGGCAAATCAACCTCAAATTGAGAAAGCGGCTCTGTCTTTCTACGAGACTGCTCCCCAATTGGCCATAGATTATCTCACAAAATATTCTGTAAAGCAGGGGGATGCCGTCACAAAGCGCTGGAGGAGGTTAGGAGAACACCTCATTTATAAATATCTCGATGGCAATGTAAAAGACGAATTGGGTCAGGTTACCCACCCCGGCTATCCTGAGTCCTGGTACCGGCGTATCGTCGAGGAAAACGGTGAGCACTTTAAGGTTAAGAAAATTGGTGGCGAAGACAATACGCATTGAGGTCCCTCGCCCATCTCTCTCGCTTTCTGATTGTAACTATTCGGCTATGCACTGTGGAGGAGACCGTTCCCTATTTCATAATTTCAGTGGGCCGGGAATAATGGGTTGATCCACCCACCTCTTTGTATTCCTTTAAAAAAGGGAGAGATGGTTCTAGAGCAGGTAGATTGTATCTATGAACCGGCCGTCCCTTAAATTGTCGATCTATTTCGCTCTGGGGATCGTCCTCGGACACCTTGTCCGCTTTCCCAGCCACACCCACTTTGTAAGCTGCGCGCTTCTCTTTCTCCTCATCCTGATCTGCTCTCTGTTCAAGAAGGCTTCGAGCAAATGGGTTCATACTCTTTTCATTCTCCTGGTGATCGCCACTTCAAGTCTGCACTACGAGCTCCGCACGTCCCACTTTTCGCCCCGGCACCTCTCCCATCTTCTGAACGGGCGGGAACCGATGGAGATAGAGGGCCAGATCGTCTCATCTCCGGAAGCACAGCAGGAGAGAACCTCCTTCGTCCTCAGGGTAGCCAAAATCCGCCCGGCCCACCTCTGGAACGAAGCCGAGGGGAAGATCAGGGTGACAGTGGGCGAAAGGACCGATCGATTCTCCTACGGTGACCGGCTCCGTTTCAGGGGTCGATTGGTCGAACCCTCTGGGGCCAGAAATCCAGGCGGGTTCGACTACAAAGGGTATCTCAACCGGAAAGGGATCTACGGGATCGTCTTTCTGAAAAAGGCCGACGGTGTGGAGATTCTTCAGCGAGGTGGGGGCAACCCTTTTCTGTCAAAGTTCATCTGGCCCATCAAGGGGTCGGTGACCCAGACCATCGATCGCAACCTCTCAGGCCCCCCGGCGGCCCTGCTGAAAGGGATCTTGTTGGGGGAGCGGAGGAATGTGCCCGGCCCCATCGAGCAGATTTTTCGTGATTCAGGGGTGATCCACGTCCTGGCTGTCTCGGGCCTTCACGTGGGTCTGGTTGTCTTCATCTTCTTCAGTCTGTTCCGAGCGTTCAGACTTCCCTTCAATGGAGCTGTTGCGGTCACCCTGGCGGTCATTTTTCTCTACGTGTTTGTGACCGGTTCGAGGCCGCCGGTGGTCCGGGCCTCCCTGATGGCTGCCGTCGTCCTCATCGGGCTCGCCCTGGAGCGGAACGTCGATCTGTTGAACACCGTGGCCTTCGCCGGATTGGTCATTCTGGTCGTCTCGCCCCAATCCCTCTTCGACCCCGGATTTCAGCTCTCTTTCGCGGCCGTCCTCTCCATCGCTTATCTCTATCCGCGTCTCAGAGAGCGGCTGCCTCAACCTCTTCAGAGACAGCATACGGGGTGGAGGCGGTGGCTCATGGCAGGGGCCATCGTCTCCCTTTCTGCCCAACTGGGCATCGCCCCCATCGTCGCATACTATTTCTACTCCGTTCCGGTCATATCCCTGGTGGCCAACCTGATTGTCGTACCCTGGGTGGGTCTGGTTCTCTCCTTGGGGTTTGCCGCATCCACCTTCGGTCCGATCAGTGCGCAGATCGCTCTCTTCTTCAATGCCTCCAATTGGCTGGCCCTGAGTGGACTGATTGAAGTGGTCAAACTCCTCGCCTCCCTTCCCTTCTCCACTCTCCACGTCCCCCAGCCCAGACTCCTCTTTATTCTCGGATATTACTGCATCCTGGGCTTGCTGGCCAATGTGAAGCGGGTCTATCGGGCCAGAAGGTGGCTGGTCATTGCCGGGCTGGTTGCGGCCAACCTGTGGGTGTGGAGCCACGCTCTGAGCGGCGACCAAAGTAAGTTGACCGTAGTCTTCCTCGATGTGGGACACGGTGACGCCATCTTCATCCGGTCGCCGGGGGGAAGAACCATGCTCATCGACGGGGGGCGAAAGAGCCGGTATTTCGATTGCGGCGAAAGGGTGATCCGACCGTTTCTGCGACACTCAGGGATTCGAAAGATCGATACCGTCCTCCTGACCCATCCTCACTCCGACCACCTCGGTGGACTGCTTACAGTCATACAGAACTTTCACATCGGTAAGGTCATAGACTGCGGTCTGAATCACAGATCCTCCCTGTACGATCAGTATTTTGAACTGATTGAGCAGAAAGGTATTCCCCGAGGCGTTATCAGAGCTGGGGATACGATTGAAGGGTTCCATCCTGTGAGCTTGCGGGTTCTTCACCCAACTGACGAGTACGTGACACCGAAGGGATGGGCCCCCTACGGTCTCAACAATGGGTCCGCCGTGCTGCGTCTCGACTACGGGAGGGTGAGCTTCCTCTTCTTGGCCGATGTCGAAACGGAGGCCGACCAGACATTGCTGAAAAAGAAGAATCTCTTGAAGGCCACCGTGGTCAAAGTCCCCCATCAGGGTAGCATTACGGGGAGTTCAGAAGAGTTGGTCGAGACCATCCACCCCACCATCGCCGTCATCCTTGTGGCTGAAGGCAACCGCTTCGGCCACCCCGCAGCAGAGGTGGTCGAACGGTACGAAAGATGCGGAGCAAAAATATATAGAACGGACCGACACGGGGCGGTGATCATGCGAACCGACGGAGAGAGCCTCAAGATAGAGACGATGTTGGAGTCAGACTGAGCCCCTTGCAGAGATGAACCCAGATTATGCACAAGAGGTGGTAAGAGGCGCCCAATGCCCCCTTTTGTCATTGCCCGACTCGATCCTCCGATCAAGTCGGAGGATGCAATCCAGGGGTGGGGTGGCAGGACAAAAGGACTGGATCATCCGGTCAAGCCGGATGATGACAGAGGGGGGGCCGGATGATGAGATTGAGGGTCAAGGGGCAGGAGTTGTACTCCTGCCCAAGGGCCGGAGGAGGGACTCGGGCATGGGAGGGACATTGGCCCTCGATGGGACCCTATTCATACTTCAGTTCAGACCCGAGGAGACTATGCGGGATGAGATAGACTATGAGCGTCAACAGTGCGGCGGTGAGGACCCATGCTCTGCCATTTCCGCGTTTGCGCACTATGAGTGTGGCTGCCAGCCAGCTAAGGAAGGCAACCAGCGTTTTGTTGTCTGTCAAATCGTACCCGAAAGGGACGCCAGTCCAGAAAGCTCCAAAGGCATATTTTTGGACGGTCGAGCCAAGAATCATGCCTCCTAAGAAGAGCAAGATGGCCGTCATCTGCGTGTAATATGGAAGCTTACGCCGCCTGAACAACGCCTCGAGGCCGGCTCGGTTGGAATATGCCATAGCCAGAAACATGAACAGGATGTGCGGTATTAAGAAGTAGGCAGGGACAGCACCTCTGAAGCGCGTCACCACAGTTCCTTTGACAGGAACGGCCACCGTCTGGCTGCCGTGCCGGAGACGAATCCGATACTCAAGCTTCCCGGCCGGCGGCTGATGCGGCAAGGATGCCACCAATCGGTCGCCCTCCCATCGCATAGGTATTCCGCTAAACTCCTCATCGGTAGGGTAACGCCGCCAAAAGAGCTCACCGGTGACAGTGGTGTCATCGACGGTTACGATGACCGGCTGATCTCCAGGCCCAGCGTGGGATCGGTCCAAAAGAATGGTGATATTTTGCCCGCCCAGGTTGATGCTCTCCCTGACGGGGTAGGTGGGACCGGTCTTACGCTGGTAGTAAGCCGCGGCTAGCGTAATCAGCAGGGCAAGTGCCCATGTGCCCACGAATCGTTTCCCCAATCTCTTCACGGTGTCTCCGCGTGTCAAATCTTCTCTTTCCGAAATCTCCAGCAGTACGAGTAGAAATAGATGATGCCAAATCGTAGATTGTAGGCTGACAGCCCTCCCACCACAATCGGACACCAATAATAACACTTTTGGACCTCTTTGTCAACCAATTTTCCGGGGGCGATAGTAAAAAGCCGACTATCTGTCGTAGCACGACGTTATACATTCTACCACATAGCTGCCTTTAAGGCTATTCTAAACTTCTCCTCCGGACTCACTCTCCTGCCCTTTGAA
>JBHIER010000232.1:0-5918 GCA_046760705.1 bacterium | reverse complement strand
ATTACAATTGAAACAGATGCGCCAGCTTTACAATAACTACCCGATCCCGAGCCTTGAGTCTGCTATTTCCCTCCCAGAACTCATTATAGACAACGTACACATCACTGCCTGGTTGGTAAATCCAATTCAGCAGAAAATTCACGCTGAACTCCTCCGTGTCTGAATTCCATTGCACCAGAGCGCGGGTGTACAGATCAGGTGAGAAAGAATAATTCAATCGACTGCGAATGAGTGTGGTGGTAAAATCGATGGATTCTTTTTGTTTGGAACTCAGCACAGGCAGATCTGTCACGCGATTATATTCAAAGGACGTTTCAATGGACAAATGGGGATCAGGGGTGAAAGACAGCTCTCCTTCCAGAGCAGTAATTTTTCCGTCATAGAAATCACTCCGCACAGCGATCACTTCGCCAGCCAGCGTGCGACTTCTATCTGTTTGGACTCCGGCGACGAAGGCCTTAGATCGATAGTTATCAGGAATAATAAATTGCTCTTCGCGAATTTCAAACTCATTCTCTTCAATAATGCGTTCAAAGTTCCAGTTCTGGCCCACGAAAAAGTATCCACCGTTCTCGAGCAAATTGAAGATGCCAATCATATTGTCCTTGGTAACAAGGGCGCGGTGTTGATTATGATACCAGGCATTATCCGTAAAGAAGAAAGTTTTGCGGATGAAGGGGATGTTGGGGCGGGGACTGAAGCCGAAATTGACCTGTGTTTTTTTGGTATCCGCCCGCGGAACAAAGCCCATCTCGGGGTTGAAATTGTCCTCGATGTTCAGGTGGGTGAGGTTGATATTCCACAGGTCGCTGCGCCAGTCAAAATAACCATAGTGACTCCAATCCTTATGGTTTAATCCTGGGGTATAACTTTTGGCCACAAATCCTCCGGTGTTCAGATTTTTCAAAAAAGCAAAATTAGCATCCAGACCCAGCACACGGTTGTAGCGATGTTCGTAATCACTGGAAAGGTCGATACTGGAGCTTGCGCTAATCCGATTTGTGATACTGCTATTGATGTTCACCTGTTTGTTCAGAAGGATCATGCCCACGGTGGATTTCTCTAAAATGTCTCGCTTCAGGCGAAGGGCAGTAAAGTTGCTCGCAGGCACGATGATAGTTTCATTGTCATCATTCACATCGGTCCGGCGCACCTGTAGGTTGAGCAATCCTAAGTGGTAGCCACCGATTTTGCCCGTCATTTTCAATCCACCCAGAATGGGCAGTGGAGTATCCTCGGCCAAGCCGATGCGGCGGCTGAAGAACAAAATGGTCGAAGGCGTTCCCCCGCCTGGCCCAGGTCTTCTTTCACCCAATCGGAAGATACCCGCCCCCTCCAGAAACAAATCCCGCGTCTCGGGGAAGAACAGGCTGAAACGGCTGAGATTGACCTGCACCTCGTCGGCCTCCACCTGGGCAAAATCGGTGTTGATCGTAACATCTGCGATAAGGTTAGACGAAAGGCTATACTTGAGGTCGAAACCCACATCCCCATCGCCTTTAGCCTGGCCCTCGCGATAATCCCGTTCCGCACTCCCCAACAGATAAGGCTTGACCTGAATAGTGTTGCGCTGGCGCAGACCCTTCAGCCCTGTCAGATGTCCGATCCTGGAAATTTTAAAAGAGGCCATAAAGCCATAATCTCTGAGAAGTGGGGTCCAGGAGACCATCTCGTTTTTTCGACGAATCAGACGGACGACATTGAAGCCCCAAGTTTGTTCCTCGGTTTGTTGAAAACGGAGCGTTCGAAAGGGGATGGCCAGTTCGGCGCACCAACCTCGGTCGTCGATAGAAGTGGCGCAGTACCAGACACCATCCCAATCGCGATTGATATCCCGGCCCTCGTCGGTCACGATTCCATCTACCCTGGCTCCCAGGGGATTGAAGGAGAAGAAAAAGCAGTTGCGGTGGTCGTGGAAGGTATCAAAGATTAAAGTCACCCTATCGTTCTTCTCAAGCCGGCTATCGCGGCGCATCTCAGTAGCGACGATTTTATCGGGCAGGCTATCGAAACAGGTAATACCCAGATAGAGATTGTTTCTGTCGTACACTACCCGCACTTCGGTCTTCTCAGAAGGCACTTTTCCTTCAAAAGGTTCGTACTGGGCAAAGTCATCTGCAGGCGCGGCCAGGCTCCAGGCTTCATCATCCAATTTGCCATCTATTTTTATGGGAAGGGCAATTTCAGATGCCCGAAGGATGTAATCCTCCGGACGGACGTCTGATTTTTGCTGGGAAAAGGTTGGGCCGGATAGCGACACAACCACCCCAATTATTGCCCATAAGATCGATCTGGTGATGGTGCCGGTTCGCCTTCTTCGGTCTTGGAGATTTTGAAAGCCCATATCGTTCTGCCCTCCTTGGCCGCCCATATGGTGAACACATTTACAGCCAAATATACTCAGAGACCACAATCAAATCAAGATAAAAATCCGTTTCTCTCGACCTTGGAAGGCTGAACTCCGATAGTCGGTTTGATGATGATCTCCGACTACTCATCCCGGCACAAAACGGGGCGGGAACATCTTGAACCTCATTAGAGGGTGGTGGGAGGCCACACTCAAACCCATAAAAGCCTGAAGGCTTAACTCCTGGGATTTATGTGAATCCTGATGGATTAACTTCTGGGGATTTGTGGGAAAACCTGACGGATTAACGTAGTTTCGGCAGGCCGAGCCTCCTCACACTTGCGACCCCGTGAGAACTGTTCAATGGAGAGATAGCCATCCAAATGAAAAATGGAGATTGTGCGGATGATGGGCATCCCCAGGACATCGGCCGCACACATTGCGAAGAGCCTTCTCCCGTCTTCAAGACTCGTCATGATTGCCTCCCAGTCTCATTATCTCACTTGAGCCTGATCAAGATCAAGAACAGGGCGGAAGCAACTACAAGTACGTTCCCCAAAAGCGCCACTGGGTCTTGAGGAATGCGAAACTGCAGGTCAAGGATAGCTTCTCCCACGGATCTGGCGCGAACAACAGTAAGGGCAATTCCCAAAAGGATACCCCCGAAACCTATCCATACCAACATTGCTCTCGCTCCATCTCTATTTATCTGTACTTCTATTCCCGAAGTGGTCAGAAAGGTCGAGCATTCTCCTTAGTTCCTCTGTAGTTTGATTTCAAAATTTGGTGGGCAAGTACCGACACCCAAAATCACGTTGACTATTCCCACTACGTCCGTTAACTGCTTCATCGTCGTTCGTCATCGAATCCCTAATATTTCGCCGTAGCTTTTCCAACATTCTTTGATCCTCGGAAAAGCTTGGTCTATTAAGCTTTGAGTGGTATTACGCGCCGCATCAGGGTGTTCAGCACTCCACTCTTCCAGGTGTTCTTTGGAACAAAAGAAGTTTACCATTGGACAAGTAGTTTCTGCAGGCCGAGCTTCCTGACACTTGGGACTGCAAATCATAATGTTGGGATGAGACACCGATGCAATCTCCCCATTTTTGATTTCGATGGTTATCTCTTGTTTGCATCTTTCGCATTGGGACACGATCTTAACGTTTCTGTCAAACATGATGGGCATCCCCAGGGCATCGGCCGCACACATTGCGAAGAGCCTTCTCCTGTCTTCAAGAAATATTTGATGTTCTGTGGGTGTTAAGGAGATAGGATAAATGCTGATTACTTCGTGAGTCCCCTTTCTTCTTAAAAGAAAGTCTTTGCCTTCCAGTTCGTCTAAAGTACGAATTATGTCTTTATCAGATTTTTTCAGGGAAACCGCCATTTCCTCTATGGTCGGTGCCCTTCCACTCTCTAATATGGTCTCAAAGATACGTCTGAGAGCCTTTTTTTCAGGGGACGTTAGTTCGCTACCACAATATTCCTTCTCTGCTGATTTGTCTGTGCACATCCGTATACCTCCTCCACATCCCACAGCCAATAGAAAAAGCACTAAAATTACAAACACGGGGCTTGTTCTCGTCATGATCGCCTCCCCTCTTTTTTTATCACAACCAGCTTTGGTGGCTCGAATATATAGGCCTTTAAATTCTACACCATCTCCTCTCCCAACTCCCTGTTAGCCGTATGTCGCGCCATCAGGTTTCTTTATCTCACTTGAGCCTGAGCAAAACCAAGAACAAGGCAAAAGCGACTACAAGTATGTTCCCCAAAAGCGCCACTGGGTCTTGAGGAATACGAAACTGCAAGTCAAGAATGGCATCTTTCACGGATCCGGCTCGAGCCACAATAAGCCCGATCCCCAGAAGGATACCACCGAAGCCTATCCATACCAACCAACATTGCTCTATCTTCATGTCTTATTTTCACCGTACTTTTTTGCTGAAATGATTAGCAAAGTCGGGTAACCTCTCCTCAATTCCTGTGTGGTTTGATTTCGGAAGTTGGCGGGCAGGTACCGATACCCAGAACAACGTTCACGATCCCCACCACATCGAGAACATTGACGATATCGTCGCCATTACAATCTGCAGCCCATGACTGGGAAGGCGTCGGCTCTATAATTGCCAAGATAATGTTCACTGCCATAAGCACATCCAATACATTTATCTCCCCATCCTGGTTCACATCCCCCTCGATGGGAACATATCTGAACCACTGGATGATATTGTCCATCAGCGCCGCCCGGAGCTCATCATCATCCCCACCCATGGTCCGAATACCCTCAAAGCCGAGAGCAAAATAGACCACCTTCTGATCCCCTTCGTATTTAATGGCGGCAGTGTCGCGAGAAATTTGATAGACGAGTACGGGGCTGGCCCCTTCACGGGGCGCAATAACACTGGGAGAGGTCTGACTCTCATCTATGGCCAGAAAGGTGAACTCGCCAGAGATAGGATCTCCTTCAACCCCGTAGAGGAATGTCTCCTCGGCTGAGTCACTGATATAATTGGCGTGCAGATAATTGGCGTAGAAATCAGGCCCGTGCCCCTCATTCACTAAGTCGGAGCCGATGTTCTGCCCGCTTAAGAAAAGACGCCCCCCGCTGTCCAGAAAGGAGACCAAAAAGGTCTGGTCCTCTGAGGTGAGTGTGCTCTCACCGCAGGCTCCGGTGAACCAGATGATTGTTTGATAACCGGTGAAGGGGTGAGGTGCTTTGGCCTTACGGTCGAGAAAACTGTAAATATGTCCGCTTCTCCTGAGAGCATCCTGGTAATAACTCTCCAGATCTTCTCCTCCATCGTCGTCCACCAGGAGAATGACCGGATCCCCTGCGGAGATGGCCAGTGCAATCGTATCCACATACCCTCCATCAGCCTCGACGATTAAAGACATCTCCGCCCAGTGGGGGGAACAGTCAGCGCTGGCGCTTACCACGAAGGGGTCAGCGGAGTTATCGCCGATCCCCTTGATGGGGATATCACTGAAATCGGAGACATTATCAATGAGCGCTATCTCTTCGTCATCGGACAATAGGGTACCCACCACTCCGGAGGCCCGACCGCCGAAATATTGGTTCTCCAAGGTCACAATCAGGTTGGCTGTCTCACCCTGGTTAAGCTCGCCGTTGTTGTTGCCAGCCGGATCGTCCACCCTAAAGTCGAGATATTTGAGGATGGGTGATCCGAAGGGATTGACGACGTAGACGTTCAAAGCACTGTCGCCCATGGCCGCCAGAAACCCATAGCTGATGAGGGTATCTGCGGTCGATTGCAAATATTGACGGAATATGGTGGAAGCATCGGGGTTGTGCCACGGGTTGCCACTTACGGGAAAGAGGACATATTTGCTGGCATAATAATCTACCGCCACAGGGTCTGCACTGGCCAGCAGGATATTAACATTAGTTGCCATTTCATAAGAGGTGTAAGGGCCTCCACCTTGAGCATTTATGTATATTGCGTCTAAAATGTTCAGGTCAGGATATCTGACGTGAACCATCATTCGCCCCAAGAATCCAGATTGATTGAGCAAATTGTGGTTGAAGGTGGCAAAATGGACTGTGGGA
>JBHIER010000231.1:0-5919 GCA_046760705.1 bacterium | reverse complement strand
GGACTAAAGTCCGAGCCACCTGTGGCACAGGCTTTAGCCTGTGAATGGAGTTCATTCGTAGGGATTTTATAAATGTTCCGGAGCCGGACCCATCCCGACCCAGATCGGCAACCTGACAGCATTGGAGTGGTTGCACCTTATGAACAACCAGCTCTCCGGCACCATCCCGTCGTCCATAACAAATCTTACGAACCTCTATTGGACTGATATCGGGTACAATATGCTCTCCAGCGATGACCCGGCGGTGATTGCCTTTCTGAACTCAAAAGACCCTGACTGGGCCCAGACCCAGACCGTGCCCCCGACCAACGTTGCCGCCACCAATGCCACTGCCTTCAGTATTGACATCACCTGGGACCCAATTCTTTACACCGGCGATGGCGGTGGTTACACCGTGCACTACGGCACAACACCAGGCGGACCGTATCCCAACACCACCGAAGAGACCCCCGCCAAAACAGCCACCGGCCTGACCGTCTCCGGTCTGGTGGGTGATACCGACTACTACTTCGTTGTGACCACGCACACACCACCGCATGGCGACCAGCAGAACGATCTTGTCAGTGACTTCAGCCAGGAGGTGTGGGCCAAGACCCTGAAGGATTCGGATGGCGATGGAATCACCGATGAGCAGGACAACTGTCCTGATGTGTATAACCCGGGTCAGGAGGACAGCGACAACGACGGCATCGGCGATGCCTGTGAAACAATGTGTGTGAACGTCCCCTTGAATCAGGGCTGGAACCTGATCTCTTTTAACCTTGCCTCTCCTGATTCATTGGTTGATTCAGTCGTAGCGACAATTTTAGACCATCTCATTGTCGTCCGGGGGTTTGATCTTCTCGGGCTCGACCACGGCCAGGGGGCCAATGGAGGCTTGACCTACGATCCGGGTCTGCCACCGGCCTTCAGTTCCTTGAAATGGATGGGCTGTCGGTACGGCTATTGGGTGAAGGTGAGCCAGGCGTGCACCTTAGTGGTCTGCGGGAATCGGTGTCGGTGTGATGAGCCTGTGGCCTTGAATCGGGGGTGGAACTTAGTGGGTTATCTCCCGGAGGAGTCCAATCAGGTGGCCACGGCTCTGGACTCTCTGTTGGGGGGTGAGAACATCAACTCCCAGGACTGGACGGGCTCCTATCGGGTGGTGCGTGGGTTTGACCTCAATGGGTTGGCCCACGGCCAGGGCAGCAACGGTGGGTTGACCTTCGATCCCACCCTGCCGGCTCTCTTGAGTTCTCTGAGATGTATGATGAACACCTTCGGTTATTGGGTGAAGCTATACCCGGATGCTGCCGAGACGACACTGGTCTATCCCTGTGGGGCCGGTGACTGTCCGTCGGGTTTGGCCAAGGCCGGGGCGGTTAGTGATTCTACCTTCACTTTTATTCCCACCTCAAGGTGGGTGGATTTTTATGGTCGGGCAGAGGTGGCTGGTGGGCCGGTGAGGGTAGGCGATGTGGTCACGGTGTACGATCCTGATGGGGTTCAATGCGGTGGGATGATTACCCATAGCAGGGGTTGGTACGGCCTGGTGCCGGTCTATGGCGATGATGAGACCACCGTGGGGGTTTATGAGGGGGCGAAGGTGGGTGATAGGTTGACTTTTTATATCAATGGCCAGAGGGCTCACAGCACTAAACCCGTATGGGTTGGAGACGGGCGGGTGCTGCAGGTTGATCTGGCGGTGTCTCAATTGTCAGCGGTGTGTCGATTGTCATCGGGTATTGAGAACCGGCTCCCCCTTCCCACAGAGTATGGGCTCTCTCAGAATCATCCCAATCCGTTTAACCCCAGCACCACCATTAACTACACCCTTTCCAGCGAAGAGCGGAGAGCGAAGAGCGGAGAGCGGTTGATACCCGTCCACACCACCCTGAAGATCTACAATCTTCTCGGGCAGGAAGTTCGGACCCTGGTGGGTGGGAAGAAGGAGCCGGGTTACTATATGGTAACGTGGGATGGAAGAAATGAGAGAGGAGACGAAGTCTCCAGCGGGATCTATTTCTATCGTCTCCGGGCGGGTGAATTTGTCGATACGAAGCGGATGTTATTGGTCAAGTAAGCGCGGTATAGAAACCGTAGGTGGTATGGAAATCGGGGTCACAATCGAGGCGGGCTGCAATTGTAGGGGCCCAACTCAGTGTGGGCCCTTTGTGAGGGCGGACAGGGACGTCCGCCCCTACGTGGTGGGGCATGTAGCTCGACAGGAGCAAAAAATAGGCTGGGTTGAGAGACGAAATCCAACAATACACTGCAACCTTCGGCAATCTTTTGCAGGTTTCGAACCTGCCGGATTTTTTCCATTTCGATCTTGATCTTTTATGCAGTATATTGAAAGGGATATCAGTGCGATAAGGAGACCGACTGATGGAAAAAAGTAGGACGATAGCTTTAGAGAAGTTTATCTCTCGATTAAAGAAGAGGCTTAAAGAAAAGCTTGTGGCAGTCTACCACTTTGGAAGTACAGCAAAAGGAACAAGCGCTCCGGATAGCGACATCGATGTGTTAGTTGTATTTAAAGACACAAAGGAGAGTGAGGTATTAGATCTGGTGGCTGAGATTAGCTTTGCCATATCTTGCGAATATGGTGAGACCATAGAGACTGTGCTTATGTCTGAGAAAGAGTTTAAAAAAGACATTGGTCATTCGCCATTTCTCTGGGAGGCAGTTGAACACGGCCGAGCTCTATTTACTCAAGCGACTTCTACTGAGTGGGCTCTTGATTTTCGGGATCATTTGGAGCTGTCCTCTGAATACTTAGGGTACGCCAAGGATGCTTTACAAGAAAATAAGTTTCGACTGGCTATCGATACGGCTTACAATGCTGCCGAACTCCTCACCAAAGCTCTTATTCTTAGCATGGGCAGCACCCTGGCCTCTTCCCATGGAGGGGTGGTAGGTCAGTTTGGTAAGATTTTTGTATTATCTGAGCTTGTGGAGAGGGATGTGGGAAAGAACCTTCAACAAAGCACTCGACCTGCGGGCAAAAGCCAGATATAAACCCCGGGCTCAAATCAGTCGAGAAGATGCAGAGTTTGTTCTCTCGGTGGCGGAAAAACTTTTCAAGATCGCGAAAAAACGTATGACTTGAATCTCTTCATTTTTCAAAGACAGAACAAGATCTCCCGCAGGCTTGGAACCTCCGGGTGGTCATTTAGTGTTTGTCCGGAAACACCTGTTTCCATGTCATCCTGAACCAGGTCCTGAACTTGATTCAGGATCTACGATCTCAGGATCTCCGATTTCGGAATCTCCTACCCAGAACAACGAGATTGCGGCATAAAAACACGCCGGAATGACAAATTGGGGGGTTTTCGGACAGCCACTATCTTAGAAGAGGGCAGTGCCGATTGATATGGGTGCAAATGAGTTTTCTCCGGGGCAGAACGCGGGGTTGGGGGGTTGCAACGCATGGGGAGTAGCCGGATGAGGACTATGAAGATTGTCATCAATAAGCGAGAGAACCATCATCGGGAGGGAAGAACGCATCGCTGATGTTGACATTCCATGCACAGGAGAGAATGCATTTATGGGGCCTATTGGGAATCTTGGGGGTCTATCTGAAAAGCGAGTGTACGGAACTCATTCCCAATCCCACCTCGTAGGTGGGCAATGTTAGTCATTGAGGCCTCGGGAGTCTATGTAATGACGCAAAAGAAGACGAGATGCAACAATAGACAACAAACTTCAATAACCTCATGCAGGTTCGTAAAAAAAGGAAGGTACAAAATGTATATCAGAATCAGTAACTCGCCGAGACTGACAGCGTCTTTCAGAACAACCTCCCGAAGGTTTGGAACCTTCGGGAGGTTTGCAACGATTGGCATACTGCTCGTCGGTCTCCTGTTTGGATTTGCTGAAATGGTCTCCGCCCAGGATGAGACAATCGAGCAGATAGCCCATTTCGGCGGCTGGCACGGTTGTGTGGCCGTTCAGGGGGACTACGCTTACCTTGGGACAGGTCCCTCTCTCTCAGTCCTCGACATCTCCGGCGCGCAGCCCGAGCAAGTGGCTTCCCTGGACCTGCCGGCGGGGCCGCCTGATATTTTCATCAGCGGCAACCACGCCTATGTGGCAGATGGTGAGTCGGGGCTCCAGATCGTAGATATATCCGACCCGCTCAACCCCTCCATCGTTGCCTCTCATGCCACACCAGAGGGGAACACCTCGGGTGTTCATGTTTCGGGGGACTATGCCTATGTGGCGGCTGGCTTAGAGGGTCTCAAAGTGGTTGATGTCTCCGTGCCTTCCTCCCCGACTGAGGTTGGCTCCCTGGCGATGGACGCCAGGGATGTTTTCGTCCTGAGCGACCGCGCCTATGCCTTGGAATTTGTATCCTGGGCGGAAGGCAAGCTATGGGTGATAGACATCACCGAACCAACAAATCCCACCGCAATCGGCTCCTGTCAAGTAGATTGGTCTAACCGGGTCTTCGTCCTGGGAGATTACGCCTATGTGGCCAATGCATGGAAAGGACTTCAGATCGTTGACCTCTCCGATCCGGCCAACCCCACGGTAAGAGGCTCCTCTACTGTGGACGCCTACGACGTTGCCGCGTATGGTGGTTCCACCTATGTTTACGTCGCCGGAATGTGGGATGGGCTGATGGTACTTGATGCCTCTGACCCGGAAAATCCCACCGAGGTGAAGGTGCTGCCGGATGTGATAGCAGGGGCCATCCACCTGATCTATCCCCGCGCTTATGTCGCCTGTAGTGGCGACGTCGGCTTCCAGGTGATTGACCTCTCTGACCCGGTCAATCCCAGTGTAACCGAGCAATATGAGGTGCCGGAATCTGTTGGGAACCTCTATGCCTCCGCCGACCATCTTTACCTCAGCTCCTTCGAAAGGCTCTGGGTCTATAGCCTGGCCGACCCGGAGAACCTCACGCCAGTGGGTTCCTATGCCCAGTGGTCCGCTCGTAGCTTGTTTGTTCAGGGTAACTATCTCTATGCTCTCACTTCAGACAGCCTCTATATCATCGATGTCTCTGATCCCGGTAATCTGACCCAGGCAGGTGTTTACCCGGAAGGAGGTTGGGGGAGCCTATTCGTCCTGAGCAATTACGCTTACCTCCTTTTCAACAATAAGCTGCAGATAATCGATGTCTCCACCCCCTCAAACCCCATCGAGGCTGGTGAGTTCCCAGTTGATCGGGGTGCCGACGTATTCGTCCAAGGAGACAGCACCATTGCCTATGTTGTCGATGACCAGGGGCTTCACATCATTGATGTCTCCAACCCGGCGGCTCCGCAAGCCTTCAGTTCGATTGAGACTTGGGCCGAGCCCACCTGCGTTTGGGTCTGGGCAGACACCGCCTTTGTGGGGAGCGTCACTGGCTCCTGGCCTGATTTCGAGTTCTCCATCGAGGCATTCGATGTCTCCGACTCCTCAAGCCCTTCGAGAGTAGCCCAGACCGATAGCAGTTCAGGGGAGATTGGGGACATAGAGGTGCACGATGGCACCGTTTTCGCTGCTATCAGTACATCCAGCGGCGTCTACACCTATTCTACCGGCCTCACCCCAGGCCCCCAGTGCCCCGGTGATGCCTCTCAGCTCACCTCCTACAGTCCGGAACCTGGCACCAGGTATCTTTACAGTGGCCGCGAAACAGACGGAGGGAACATTCAGAGGCATCGAAAGAGGCCGCCGGGAGTATGCTGCCTCGGGACAGAAGTGAGCCCACCTGAGGCTGCGGAGGAAGGATGCACAGCCACTCCTGAGTATACGGAGGGCGGATGCGGTAGTCAGGTGGATGTGAGCGCCACCGCCGCCGGTGCATGGGCATTCAAAGAGTGGACCGGCGCTGCCAGCGGAACCAGCCCCCAAACCCAGGCTTCCATGCTCGGCGAGAAGCCCAACTGTTCGGTAGCCACTGCCCACTTCGTCAAGCCGACCCTCACCCTGGGTGGAGGAAAG
>JBHIER010000230.1:0-5926 GCA_046760705.1 bacterium | reverse complement strand
AAGATTTCCCTCAATTTCTGAGCCAGATGAAAGAGCTTCAGCTCTTCGGCCTGTTCAATCCGGGCCATATATCGATTTATGGCATCGTTCTCACCCTCCAGATCCTGTTCCAACATGGTCCGGTTGTTATCGGAGATTTTAGCCGGTGGAGTTTCAACTGTCGGTACTCCGCCGAGGTAGTCGATCTGGTCGGCCAGAGTAAGGGCGTGCTGCAGTTCCTCACCAGCATGAATCGCCAGTTCCTTCTGGATATTCATGTACTCAGCTCCGGTCAAAACCCCGGAGTGCTGGACGTACTGAACCATCGCCGTGTACTCCAAGCCGAGGTCCTTGTTGAGCAGATCGATCAACTGCTTCTTGTCAATAGCCATTGGTATCCTCCTTTCTTCTTCGGCACTACTACTGTTTTTGGAACTTCTTACTCCACTTTTATCTGTTTCACCGCCTCCCACAGCCCGTGGAGATTGCAGCGCTCGACCACCCTCAAGAATCCGTGAGCGTGATCCAAGCTCACGCAGACTGTCATCTTAGGGCAGGTCGTCTTTGCCGTAAAATCCATCCGGGCCAGATATGTCTCATCAGCGTACAGTTCCAACCATTGGATAAAGTGGCCATTCTCGTTAGGGTGCTGGAGCAATTTACCCACCTCAATATTTACAATGAAACATTCATTCTTCCTCACTGTCTTCGGGGCCTCAATGACCGGGGTGGGTTTCTTCTCCAGATCAGTCATTGCCCCAGGATCCTTCGCCTTATTCACACCGCAGAAGAGATCCTCTTCGCAGGACAATCGTTCAGCCATTTTTCAATCCTCCATTTTAAACAGTTCTGTTTTTTCCAACAACATTCCCGAAATCCTCGGAAGAATCCCAGCGCATCGCCCTCTCTTTTAAAAAATACCAGGTTAAAACTACCGGGAAGTGGCAGTCTACCGCAGATTCTGGACATGTAATTCTCACTGAAGAACTGAAGATAGCTCGATTTGAGGGAGGTGCATAAATTGTCTGGACTTTGGAAATATGCACCCCCTTTTAACATTTGGAAAAATGAGGCCAGAAAATGCTAACGCATTTTTCTGAAAGAGCCACTTCACAGCTATCATTTCCTCAGCCGAGAGAACGCCTCATAAGCGATCCCCGTTTGTCCTTGCCCGGGGTGCGCCTTAGATTTCCACCGGCTCACAGAGATTAGATGCATTAGCAGCGGCGCGACCGCAAATGTGGCAAAGGTAGTTCGCCCCCTTTGAAAGTTCCGCGACCCTGTCCATTTTGCGCTTGGACACGAGTTCACAGAGATGCTCTTCATGGCCTCCGTGCTCTTTATAGAGCTCGTGCTCGGGTACCACTCTCTTCTTCGCCATATCATCACCTCCTCTCGGTTGGTTAAAGCACATATTAAAGGAGCCCTCAGCAATCCGGGTTTTTCTCAAGTCTTTGCGTGGCTCCAAAATTACTGGCCCAGCGTTGTATCCGAGGCAACGCACACACTGGTTTGGAGATAAATGGTAATTTGCGCCGCCTCTCCATCGCTTATCCAACCAGGTAAAAAGGATCTCATCTGGGCCATCAAACGCGCCCAGTTTTCACTGGTTCTGGACTTACTGAAAACCCTTTGGAGAGTGTGACATCTTGTACATTTCTCCTGTAATAGACTCCATCCCGTGGATTCGCCCATAATTTCGGAACGTACCTCTACTGTTTTAGCAGAAGATTCCGCATTTTGTGAGCCTACATCCAAGAAAAAATGACCGGCCGAAGTTGCAACTGTTCCAAAGACTAAGAGAAAAACAGCCAGGCCAAATTTATTAATGCTGCCCATGAACTGCCCACTCAATCTCCTTTCAAGGACTGGAAATGAATGGGGCTTACACCATAACAAAATGCTCTCATCGAAGAGGAGTCGTGGGAGCGGGCGTGATCCCGTTCCCACGACCAAAATCTCGTCCCCGTAACTGATCGTGGATCAAACCATGTTTACATATCCAAGAGTCTGATTGGTCACACAGCCAGATTACTTCTTCTCTTTTTCTCCTTTTTCCTCCCCCTTTATGGATGCCACGTAGGTGGTCAAAGCGGTAAGTTTCGGGTCATCCAAGGTCAAGGGTTTTCCTTTTAAAGGATTGACGACACAGAAATTGATAACCTGATCAAGGGTCATGACCTTCATGGCCATGGGGAAGTACTTTGGATATTGGGCCCCTAAGTTATCAAAGGCATCCATGGTCATGCCCTTCATCTTCATCGGGTTCGTTTTGGTGCCGCCTTCAAGATGACAGGAGTTGCAGGTCATCCCACTGGTTCCCAACTCCTTGTCGTAAAAAAGGGCCTTGCCTTTTTCTACTACCTTCGCCAGCTCGGCCTGCTGTTGAGCCGGGGTCAACATTTTTTGCCCTTTCATCTGTCCCTTCTTCTCCTGGCTGAAGGCCCAGAGAGCCAAGACGAGGACGAAAACCAGACAAAGGGCAAACAAACTGAAGAACTTCACTCTTCCCATACTTTTCACCTCCCTTCCTGAAAATTAAAGCCGAGGGGACAAGAACAACATTTCTCTTTCCCAAGAAATCCTTTAAGGCAACGGTTTCCTTCTCCCCGGTGGTCGGCTGACTAAAGTCCGGGGTCCTTATCTCCTACCTATAAGGCCAGCTCGTTTTCGTGTTCTGTCAACCGATCTCCTTCACTAAATCCAGAAATCGGTCGTAGGAGATGGCCGTCCAACTCTCCGCGGCAGCCATCCCGAAGGAGAGGGTGATCATTGAAACTTTGGCAGCCACTTCCTCACTGGGAGCCTCATAAATATCGAGGAAATCATACGGACCCAATAAGGTGTAGTGACATATCCACTTCACTTCGGGACATTTCTCCCGGATCTTATCCCCGAGCTCTTTGCCGATCTGCTCCATCTTCTCCAGATCTCTGGCTGCATCCGGAGAAAGCTTGGTCATCAAAACATAGGTCGGCATTAGCTACACCCCCTTTCTTTCCTTTGTATAGAGTGAATGTAACGAATGATCCCTGCTTGTCAATAACGAAAATGGCCCGCTCGCTGAAGCCCTCTTCCCTCAGCGCACTATAGCACTTGGCCACCTCGACGTGGGGCCAGAAATCGCTCAACAGAGGATAGGACTTAACCCCTATCAATTCAGCCCACGCCTTTGAACTTGATCAGCCATCTTGAATCTCCTTTACTTTTGAAGGGCCTCCCTTCCGGCCTGGAGTTCCTTGGCTACCTGAGCCACACGCTGCCCCAAGGTCTTGGCGATAGCCAATTCGTCCGCCGACGGCTCTCTTTCACCTTGCACTCCGGCCACTGTGGTGGCACCGTAGGGTGTCCCTCCTCCGGTGGTTGTCATGAGACGCTGCTCAGAGTAAGGTATCCCGACCACGATCATGCCATGATGCAGGAGCGGTTTAAACATGGAAAAAAGAGTGGTCTCCTGGCCACCATGCAGCGTGGCCGTGCTGGTGAATACACCCGCCACCTTGCCGATGAGGGCCCCCTTGGCCCAGAGCGGTCCTGTCTGGTCGAGAAAATTCTCCACCTGAGCGCACATATTCCCATAGCGCGTGGGGGAGCCGAGGATGATGGCCTCATAGTCTCCCAGCTCCTCAGGACTGGCCACCGGCACATCCTTCTGAGCCTCCTTGGCCTCTTTGACGCCCGGGGTCTTCTCAATGACCCCTTCAGGCAGCAAATCTGGCACTTACTTCAAAATCCCTTCAACCTCTTCTACCGAAGTCACCCCCTCGGCCACAGCTTTCGCCAGCTTGAAAACATGGCCGTACATACTGTAATAGAGCACTAGGACTTTCATCTCCTTTCGCCTCCTTTGCCTTGCGGGTCATTTTTCAATTCATACTTCTTGAACCGCTGCGGGGTGAGAACCTTTCAAACCGTTCCCTTTTGGCCTTGCATATCGGGCATACTTCAGGCGGGCTCTCCCGCGCGCAAAGATACCCGCAGACCCGACATCTCCACACTGTTATAGGAAGTTCCGAGACATCCTTCGGCGTAGGTTTTGGCCTTATCCGCTCTTCTTCAGGAGGACGGCGCTCGGGAATGGAGCCAACGCTCCTCTCACCTTTTAAGACTTCCTCTGAGACGTAGAGTGCACAATAACATCCACCGTATTTGCTCAAATCGGGGTCCCGGTAGTCGCAGGGGCAGATAATGTCCAGATCCTCCTCCTTGACACCGGACGCCAACCTGCAGGGGCACGCCCAATATCCGTATCTTTTTTCATTAATGAGGAGCCCTCTGACGAGGTTTTTGGTAAACGCAACATCCGGGTTGAGATGGTACCCTGCATCCTCGGCCCCCTTGCCCAATTTTTCGTAAAGCTGTTCAACCTCTTCATCAGTGACCTGTACTTCCGTCATTTTCCAAGTACCTCCTTGATCCTCTGCTCATCATATCCTTTTATACAGGTCTCCTCGTCAATAACGATGGTCGGGAAGGAGCAGGCCGGGTTCCAGCGTCGAACTTCATCCTTAACGGATCGTTTTTCGTCCGAGTCAAGGTTGTCCACATCCACGTAGGAATACTCCACCCCGAGTCTGTTCAACAACTCCTTGGTCTTGGCACACCATCCACAGGTGCTCATTGCGTAAAGTACGATCTTTCCTCTATCTTCTCCTGGGACGTGTTTTATGCTCATGGTTCATATCTCCTTATCTATAGTTATCGAACACCTTCGAGTAACTCGAGCACTTCCTTTCTGTCCGACGTCGACTGTTTGCAACTATAATTCCGGCAAACATAAGCCATAGCTTTTCCTTCAGGGCCTTTTATCAAATATTAGGCGATTGGGAGCTTGATTTTATTAATGTTTTTCATCCTATCGTTCACCTTACTATCGGTGATGCCTCTTGGTCAAAAGGGTTTGTTCTCATAGCCAGAGAAAAAAGATAGGGATAATTATCACTCAAATGCTTCATATAATCTAACCACTGATAGACCAGTAAGATGTAAGCTCTTTTTATATCACCGGCGAGATGTTCGTAGTCGATATCCGGCAACTGTCTTACATCCTCTCTATTTTCTAATTCCTCAGTAAGATGAAAGACTGCTCTAAGAAGCTCTGTGAAGGACTCGTGTTCCAGCAAATTGGGATTTTCCAATAGCCGCAGTAAAAAATCCCTTTTTCCAACAAGGAAACTCCGTAAGTCTTCTAAATCGACCTTTTGAATCTGAACTCCATAATCGTAATTCTTAAGGCGTTTGCTTACCCTAAAAAATTGCTGCTCAGACCAGTCCCCGGTCACGATAAGTTCCTTTCTGATTTTATCCAATTTAGGGTCGGAGTCTGAAAGATAAGTTAACAGTTTCGTTCCAACTTCACTGAAGAATGCTCCTATGACCATGTTCAACTTTTCTAACCTGGCGCGTTTTTCTCTCTCGCTCAGCAGCCGGTGGATTATCAGGGTAACCAGGAGAACCTCAATAAAGACAAAGGCAACATCCCCTATCATGTAAATGAAAATATGGTGGGGATCGCGAAAAATTGTATAGTGAATGAAGTAGAAAATCGCCGATAATACAACTAAGACCAAGCCTAAGATAATCTGCCAATGGAAACGCTTCATGCTAATCCCCCTTTCTCGCCTTCAGATCCTGACATCATGCTCCTTTAAACTCCCCGCCAATCCCCTCACCGGCCTTGGAGATAGCCCAGCGGACTGCTATGGGGCCCACCAGCTCATTGACAACGATGGCTGAGAGAACCACAGCCGCTACCTGCTGGCTCAGTTCAGAATAGCGTTCACCCAAGAAATACACGAGACCGATGGACACCCCTGCCTGCGGCAACAGCCCAAGTCCAAGGTAGCGTCGGACGGACTGGGGAGCACGGCCTATTGTTCCGCCTACCATCGCACCTACAAACTTGCCCATAGCTCTCCCCCGTATGTAGAGAGCTCCTATCCAACTC
>JBHIER010000229.1:0-5934 GCA_046760705.1 bacterium | reverse complement strand
CCACTGGTCACGGTCTGGACCACAAACCCCTCCCGCTCCAGCATGATCCGCAAAAGATCACACGTGTCCTTCTCATCATCTATGACCAATACCGATTTTGATGACATCTCTGTGCCTCGCTTCGTCAATTCCAGAGGAAGTATCCGTCCCTGTCAAAGGTAAAAAGATACCTTCATGAAAGAGCACCCTGGGAGAACCTGTTTCCGACGCTCTCGTCTCTGAGCTGGGGGAGTTCTTCATACATCTCCAGGAAGACTGTCACCAGTTGGGGGTCAAACTGCTTGCCGGCGTTGTTCTTCATCTCCTCCAACGCCTGCTCAGGGGTCAGGGCAGGTCGATACGCTCGGTGGGAGATCATGGCATCGAAACAGTCGGCCACGGCCAAGATTCGGGCCCCAATCGGTATCTTCTCCCCGTCCAAACCACAGGGGTAGCCTCCCCCGTCATAGCGCTCGTGGTGGTGTTTGATGTCACCAAGGATGGCCTGCAACTCCTCAATGGGCCTCAAAATGCGCTCAGATATCAACGGGTGCTGCTTTATCATATCGTACTCTTCAGCGGTCAGCTTGCCCGGCTTGTTCAAATACGCTTCACGAACTCCGATCTTGCCAATGTCGTGGAGGATGCCAGCCAACCGAAGCCTCTCCACATCTTTATTGGAAAAATGGAGCCGCCTCGCCATGAGAGCAGCTATTTCGGCCACCCGCCTCGAGTGACCTTCAGTATACTTGTCCTTGGCCTCCAGGGTGTGCACCAGAGATTGGATGGCATTGAGAAAGAGGAGGCGGAGTCGGACATTCTTCTCGACAAGTTCGGACGTCTTTTCACGGACCTTCTCCTGCAGACGATCACGGTACTCCTCGTTCTCGAGGAGAAGACGCCTTCTCTCCAGAGCCCGCTGAACACTGGCCGCTATACCGCTCAAGTTGAAGGGTTTTAACACGTAGTCGTAAGCACCCAGTCTCATCGCTTCAATGGCCTTAGCCGTATCAGAAACGGCAGTGGCCATGATCACCTCAGTAAAAGGCTCCCTCTTTTTCACCTCCTGGAGAAGGGCAACCCCGTCGAGACCCGGCATCCGAATATCCGAAATAACCAGAGGAATGCACTCCCGTTTCAACGTATCCAGCGCACCCTGGACATCCTCTGCAGTCACACAGCCGTACCCTTTCTGACTCAAAAATTGAGCCAGCACCTCGCGCACACAGGGCTCATCATCGACGATGAGAATTGTGGTTTTTTCCTTCACGTCTGTTCTTCCCGGGTTTGTCCACAGTCCCTTTGTCGGGCCACTTCAACGGAAAGCTTCAGGAGCAATTTTCACCTGCGTACTCCAGCACTCCGTATAGCCATAACGCAACTCTCGTGCCAAAAGAAGAAAAGCCACTTAAGTATTCTCTAAGTGGCTTTTCCGCAACCTCTTATGATTATCCCCCCGAGGCCTCGACGCCGACCGGTCGACACCTCAGTGTTCATTTTACGTCAAGCATGCGGCCATTTCATAGAACGGATTACTTTAACCCACTTTCTTACAAAATATTATAAATGTGTTCATCTTTCGACACGGAGATCTTATCTCAGATCACCCGCGAGCTTCTCTCAGCCCATGTCTTTCCATTTTGCTGTACAGGGTGGTTCGACTGACACCGAGCAGTTCAGCGGCCCGTTTTACGTTCTGTTTCGTCTTTTTCAAGACCTCCTCGATGAGCCGTTTTTCGTTCTCGCTGAGCAGGTAGGTGGCCGGACCCCTCTCCCTTGTGCCGCGGATCCGGGGGGGAAGGTCGTTCACTCCGATTGAATCGTTGCGGCACATGACCACTGCGTATTCGACGGTGTTCTCCAATTCTCTGACATTGCCCGGCCAATTGTACTCCATCAACAGGCGAAAGGCTTCGGGCGAGATTCCTTTTATGCTTCTCTTGTCCCGTTCTGTAAACGTATTCAAAAAATGGGCAGCGAGCACGGGAATATCCTCGGCCCGCTCCCGCAGAGGGGGCAGTTCGATGACAACCACGTGCAGCCGATAGAAGAGATCCTCCCGAAAGTCTCCAGTCTGAACGGCCTTCTCCAGATCCTTGCTGGTGGCAGCAAGGATGCGGACGTCAACTTTTATCGTCCTTGTTCCCCCCACCCGCTCAAATTGTCTCTCTTGAAGGACCCTCAGGAGCCGTTGCTGAAGAGCAGGGCTCATGTCTGCGATCTCGTCCAGAAAGAGTGTCCCCCCGTCTGCAAGTTCAAATCGTCCTATCTTTTGCTTAATAGCCCCGGTAAAGGCACCTTTCTCGTGGCCGAAGAGTTCGCTCTCCAACAGATTTTCAGGCAAAGCACCGCAGTCGACCTTGATGAACGGCCCCTCAGAACGGTGGCTGTTATAATGGACAGCGTGAGCCAGCAGTTCTTTTCCCGTTCCACTTTCGCCCTGGATGAGAATCGTCGCCTCGCTCTCTGCAACCCGCTCCACAAGTTCATAGATCCGCAGCATCTTCGCACTTTTGCCCACGAGACTGGCGAAACTGTACCTAAATTTCATCTCCGCTTGCATCTGGGACAACTGCTTCTTCAGACTGACGTACTCGAGAGCCCGCTCGGTCAGCACCCGAATCCGCTGAAAATCCTGCGGTTTGGTGATGTAGTCGTAGGCCCCCATCTTCATAGCCTCCACAGCCGTCTCGACGGTCCCATGACCGGTCAAAAGAATGACGCAGATGTCCGGATCGTACTCTTTAATCTCCCTGAGCAGAGCTATCCCGTCCTTGCCGGGCATCTTGAGGTCGGTGATCACCAAATGGAAACGGTCCCTCTTCAGGACTTGCAATGCTTCGTCTCCACTCTTGGAAGCGGTGCACAGAAAGCCCTCGCTTTTGAGCGTCTCTGAGAGCACCTCACGAACGCTCTGCTCATCGTCCACAATGAGAACCTTCTTTCGGTCAGACATACTGTCAGACATACGCGGCTCCGTTCATAGATGCAGATTGCTCTCGCCTGGCGCAGGAAGCAGACGCACCCACTGGTTCGAAGGCATCCCCTTAAAACCACGGACCCCATGGCAGTGAAGATCTTCTCTCTTTAAGAACAATACTAAAATACATCTGAAAAGTCAACGAAAATGTGAGAATTTTTGTGAGGCTATCCTGAAGAGAGCCGTTTCCCCCTCTCGGCCCGTATACATAATGTGAGCAGGCTTTCGCCAAAGAGGAAAAGTAGGTAGGTATGAAATGTGGGGATAAAAAGCAGGTTTGCTTATCGTTTCGTCAATTAACCCGGCTACTCGCCTGCTCACATTCTCAAACTGTTTTTGATGCGTCAGAGACTGCCCGTCTGACATTTCCTTTTCCCTTTTCGGACCTAAATATAAAACCAAGTTTTTTGTGATGCAAGTTATTTTTCTCTTTTTTTTCAAAAATTTGCTAAAAATTTGTTTGCCCTCTCATCTGCAGTAGAGTTTGACTCCCTCCTGGTACAGATTTGCTCCGTACATATCTTGGGCCACGATGGCCGGAAAGTTTTGGACCTCCAGTCTCCGGATCGCCTCCGCCCCCAGCTCCTCGTAAGCGACGATCTCGGTGCTCTTGATCGATTTAGCGATGAGAGCGGCTGCCCCGCCTGTGGCGGCAAAGTAGACCGCCTTGCATCTTTTCATCGCATCGACCACAGCTTTTCCGCGAACCCCTTTGCCGATCATACCTTTCAGTCCCTTTTCGATCAACTTAGGGGCATAAGGGTCCATCCGGCCGCTGGTGGTCGGCCCGGCCGATCCGACGACGTTCCCCGGCCTGGCCGGAGTCGGGCCGACGTAGTAGATGATCTGGCCCTCGAGGTCGAAAGGGAGCCCCGCTCCTGCGTCGATGAGCTCCACCAGACGCTTGTGGGCCGCATCCCGGGCCGTATACAGCAGGCCTGTGATGAGCACCGCATCCCCGATCTTCAGACCGGCAACATCATCATCGCTCAGCGGCGGAGCGATCGTTTTGATCTTGGCCATGCCCACTTTATCCTTTCAGATGACTGCACTTTTGTGCCGCACTGCATGGCACTGAATGTTCACAGCCACGGGCAGACTGGCGATGTGACACGGATAGGTCTCAATGTGGACGCCTAAGGCCGTGGTCCGGCCACCCAGCCCCTGGGGACCAATCCCCAAATTGTTCACCTTTTCCAACAGCTCTCTCTCCATGGTCGCGTAGAAGGGATCGAGATGGGGCCTCCCCAGCTCCCTCAGCAGCGATTTCTTGGCCAATTGAGCGCACTTTTCGAAGGTTCCACCGATTCCAACACCAACAATAACAGGAGGGCAGGGGTTCGACCCGGCCAATTGGACCGTTTCGATAACAAACTCCTTCACCCCTTGGGCACCATCAGCAGGCTTCAACATCTTGATCCGGCTCATGTTCTCGCTCCCCCCACCTTTGGGAGCGACAACGATTCTGACCTGATCGCCGGAGACGATCTCTGTGTGAAGAACGGCCGGGGTGTTGTCCCCGGTGTTGGCTCTGTTCAGCGGATCCCTGACAATTGACCGGCGCAAGTAGCCCTCTCCATACCCCTGCCGAACCCCCTCGTTCACCGCCTGCTCCAACCCCCCTCCGGTCAACTGCACCTCCTGCCCCAACTCGATAAAGATGACGGCAAACCCTGTGTCCTGACAGATGGGGAACTGCCCATCGGCAGCGATGCGAGCGTTTTCGGTCAGTTGATCGAGAATATCCCGACCCAGAGGAGATTCCTCTCTCTCCCGGAAGGTGTGAAAAGCCTGGAGTACATCCTGGCCCAGGAAATAGTTGGCCTCGATGCACAACCGCTTCACCTCCTCGGTTATCTTCTCTACGGGGATCTCTCTCATAGCTTGTGTTTGAGAACCTTGATGTGCGTCTCTGTGGGCAGCTCCTCTTTGGTCACGGAGATTTCAGAGCCGTCAACCCGCTCTGCATTCTCCTTGCCCTCCAGGAAATCATCGACCGCGGCAATGTCAAAGCCGCATTTCTCGGTCTTGAAATGCATAGGAACGACGATTTTGGGGGTCAGCCTGTTGATCATTTCAGTGGCTTCGTTGCCGTCGATGGTGTAAAGCCCACCGACCGGAACGAGGGCCACATCCACCTTTCCGATCTCGGAGATCTGCTCTTCGGTCAGACCGTGTCCCAGATCTCCAAGATGGCAGAGGGTGACGCCGTCGACATCGAATACGAAGATGGTGTTCTCTCCCCTCTCCGAACCGCCCTTGGGGTCATGAAAAGTGGAGATCCCCTTGAAGGTGAATCCTCCCTTTCTCTGAAGGCCGGGGCCGATCACAGTCTCAGGGGAACCCTTCAAACCTTTCGGATCATAATGGTCGGCATGTCGATGGCTCACGGTGACCACGTCGGCCTGTTCATCGATGGGTTTGTAAGCCAGCGCCCCGCCATACGACCCAGCTTCGTACGGATCGGTCAAAATCTTTCTGCCGTCCTCGGAGGTGATGAGAAAAGCGGCGTGTCCCAACCAGACGATCTTCATAGGACCCTCCCCATTTTTTGCCACAAAATTGCACAAAAGAACACAAAAGAACACAAAAGAACACAAAAGAACACAAAAGAACGAAATAATAAGCCATCGTTGCTCTATCTGTCTAAAAAATGAGCCATAATTTCCACACCTACCTGTAGTGTAGGGACTTGTCCCCGTAATATTCACGCCCACAAGGGGCTAGACTACATCCGGCGAGGTCCACGCTTCCGGAATCAATCTTGGCGAGTCGGCCTTCAATCTCCGCCATCCATGCCGCTTCCACGTCCTCGTCAACTTCAGTGCCGATAGTCCCCAGAAGCAACCCGGCCAAAGTGGCCGGGTCGTTCTCGTCCAACTCGCAGGCTTGATCAAAGAGCTCCTTGACCAACAACGCAAATCAGTTCACCCCGTGGGATAATTTCATATCCAACGGGGTTCCTCTCACGGGGT
>JBHIER010000228.1:0-5947 GCA_046760705.1 bacterium | reverse complement strand
TTTTAGGTCTTCGGAGTGTGGGGTTTTCTTGGGCCAAGATTAAGCTCATCCGTACAAGAGAGGAAGGCATCTCCTTGGCCCGCCCCCTTCCTCTGGGCTCCTGGTGGAGGAGGGGAGGTGAAATTAGAAGGGATAAGAGGACATGAGAGGGCCTCAGAAGGCGGATAAGATTGGGAGGCTGAAGGGAGCAACTCCGGCAGTAGAGTTACCTGTTTGCGGGCCTAAAAGGCGTCAACCGCTGAGGCGGTAACTGCGATGAACTTCCCCTCAAAGCCTTCGAGACGCCAGCCTGCGCGCGGGCAGGCTCGACCAGTACAGGGCAAGGTGGCCAATTTGCGGCACCGGACGAGGATTACACCCTATTGTCAATGCTTTCAGAACAATCTGCAGGGGAAAGGGCAAAAATAGGGAAAAAAAGGTTGACATTGCGATCTGAGAATTGTAAATTTAAAGATTTAAACCTGCTGCAAGGAGGTTGAGATGAAGACCTTAGGCTACTTCGAAGGGACCGACCCCATAATTTTGACAAAATTGGCCACCAAGGGGATTGAAACACTGCCCTTGGGAAACGGGGCGGACAACCATGGGAAATACGTCGGACACATCACCAAACACGACAACATCTCTTTGATCATAGGGTACTTACACAAAGTTCTCCCCCTCTCTGAACACAAATTGAAGGCTGGAGATATCCTCTTCTCCTGTAAGACCCACAACATACCGGTGATGCTCATCGTTCCAAAATCGGACCAGGTTGCGGCCAAAAATCTGTTGGGGAACGCTGCTGAATATACCATACTGGTGGACCGGGATGAGATCATGGACAGGGTTCTCCAGATTTTGGGATAAGCTTGGGGATTTCAGTAGTGATGACGCAATTCATTTGTTCAGGGTATTTCTGTTTTCAAAACGGACCGCCTCTGTTTTCGCAAAGGCGGTCTTTTTATGGTCTGAGATGGTCAGCGGGTTTAACTAAAAGGAGGTCTTTATGCCGAAGTCGAAGGAAGGTTTAAATCCCTTTGCCATTGCCCAGGCTCAGCTTGACGAGGCTGCTGAGAAGTTGGGGTTGGACGAAGGGACGCACGCCCTGCTCCGCGAACCCCTGCGTGAGCTGCATGTCCAACTGCCTGTACGGATGGACGACGGGACCGTCAAAGTGTTCAAAGGCTTTCGGGTCCAATATAATGATGCCCTGGGGCCTTGCAAAGGTGGAATTCGCTACCATCCTGAGGAGACGATCGACACGGTCCGAGCTTTGGCCGCCTGGATGACCTGGAAGACAGCTCTGTTGGATCTCCCCCTGGGTGGGGGAAAGGGGGGTATCGTTTGCAATCCGAAGGAGATGTCGGAGCGCGAGTTGGAGAGATTGTCCAGGGCCTATGTCGGTCAGGTCGGCCGGATCTTAGGGATAGTCAAGGACGTTCCAGCCCCAGATGTGTATACCACCCCGCAGATTATGGCCTGGATGATGGACGAATTTGAGAAGATTCAAGGGCACAAGGAACCGGGTGTGATCACAGGCAAGCCGTTGTCCCTGGGGGGATCTCAAGGACGCATGGACGCTACGGCCCGAGGTGGTATATTTACCGTCAGGGAGGCAGCCAAAACTCTGGGTATACGCACAGAAGGTGCCACCTTTGCCGTTCAGGGCTTCGGCAATGCCGGACAGTTTGCAGCCCTTCTCGGTGAGGAGATTCTCGGCTCAAAACTTATCGCCGTCTCCGATTCGAAAGGCGGGCTGATCAATCGCAACGGCATTGACGCCAAAGCTATGGTCCAACACAAGCTGAAGACAGGAGCTGTGAAGGATTTTACCGGCACAGAGGCTATTTCCAACGAGGAGTTGCTCGAGCTGGACGTGGATATCCTCTATCCCGCTGCTCTCGAAAATGTGATTACGGAGAAAAATGCGCCGAAGATCAGAGCCAAAATCTCCTGCGAATTGGCCAACGGCCCGACCACACCTGAGGCAGACGAGATCCTTTTCAAACAGGGAGTTTTTGTCATTCCCGATTTTCTGGCCAACGCCGGGGGTGTGACCGTCTCGTATTTTGAGCAGGTCCAGAATGCGTACAACTTTTATTGGGACCTGCCCACTGTTCATGAGAGGTTGGACCAGAGAATGACCAGGGCCTTCCACGACGTTTACGATATGCACAAAAAGCAGGATGTGCCCATGAGACTGGCAGCGTATATGGTTGCTGTTGACCGCGTGGCTGAGGCCATGAAGTTGAGGGGATGGGTATAAAAAGGAGACTCCTTTTCTTGAGATTGGGGGGATACTTATTAACAGGGGAGGATGAAAGTGGCTGAGAAAAAGGCAACAGAAGAGGAACTTTTAGAGAAAGCATATAAGCCTGGCCAGGATGCAATGAGACTACACCCCTTCTACCGAGGCAAGATTGAGGTGATCCCGAAGTGCCGCATTCGCGACTTTGACGATTTTGCCATCTGGTATACACCGGGTGTAGCTGAGCCTTGCAAAGATATCCATGAGCATCCTGAGCGCGTCCTGGAGCATACGAGCAAGTGGAACATGGTAGCCGTGATCACTGACGGCACGCGGGTGCTGGGCTTGGGGGACATCGGCCCTGAGGCTGGCCTGCCCGTCATGGAGGGCAAAGCGCTTCTTTATAAATATCTTGGCGGTGTCGATGCCTTCCCCCTCTGCGTGGACACGAAGGACCCGGATGAGCTGATCGATCTCGTCCTCAAGTTGCAACCCAGCTTCGGTGGAGTCAATCTGGAGGACATCTCTCACCCGAAATGTTTTCACATCCTGGATACGCTCAGGGAGAAAGCGCGCATTCCGGTCTGGCACGACGACCAGCAGGGCACGGCCGCGGTCACCTGCGCCGGACTCATCAATGGTCTGAAGCTAACCGGCCGAAAGTGCAACGAGGTGAAGGTGGCCATGATCGGGGCCGGCGCCTCGAACATTGCTATTGCTCGAATGATCATCAAAGCCGGGGTTGATCCAAAAAAGATCGTCATGTGTGACAGCAAAGGAACCTTGCACAAAGGCCGCACCGAGTTGAAGGAGAAATTCAAAGAGAAGTGGTACATGTGCGAGATTTCCAACGAGGAGCAGATCGAAGGCGGACCTCCTGAGGCGATGAAGGATGCGGATGTGCTCATTGCCATGTCCAAGCCCGGTCCAGATACTATTAGAAAGGAATGGGTGGCGGGAATGGCCAAAGACCCGATCGTCTTCGTCTGCGCCAATCCCATTCCGGAAATATGGCCGTGGGAGGCCAAGGAGGCCGGCGCAGCCATTGTGGCCACCGGCCGGTCGGACTTTCCCAATCAGGTCAATAACTCCCTGGGGTTTCCGGGGATATTTCGCGGTACTTTGGACGTTATGGCCACCACCATCACCGATGAGATGTGCATCGCCGCAGCGACAGAGCTGGCCAGGGTGGCTGAGGATAAAGGGCTCGGCGAGGACTATCTCATCCCAACCATGGACGAATGGGAGGTCTTCCCCCGCGAGGCTGTGGCCGTGGGACAGAAAGCCATTGAACAGGGTGTGGCCCGGCGGCAGTTGACGCCACACGAGGCCTTCGATATCGCAGGGGAGATCATCAAACATTCGCGGGAAGAGATCCAGTGCCTGATGAAGGAGGGATTCATCCCGATGGGCTACTGAGTGATCCTTAGCTCGGTGGGCAACTTTTGAAGAAAAGAACCACTGAGAGGGAGGCTTGACAGCCGCATCTTAATACTTTATATTATGAACACATTTTTGGCAGCCTTCGGGGTGAGGTGAGATTCCTCAACCGGCGGTGAAAGCCCGCAAGCCTACCAATCTCAGGCAGAACCAGTGAAATTCTGGTGCCGACGGTACAGTCCGGAAGGGAGAAGGCAAATGGTAAATGGTAGTAAGTCCTTACTACGCAGCCCCGAAGGTGTACATTCGGGGTATTTTTTTGGTCATGGCCAGTGCTGCTGACAGGAGATTTATGAAATTGGCCCTCGAACTGGCGGAGAAGGGCAGAGGTCAAACGAGCCCAAATCCGATGGTCGGGGCTGTGATCGTGAGGGATGGTGAGGTTGTGGGAGAGGGGTATCACGAACAGGCTGGTTTGCCCCACGCCGAGCTGAATGCTCTGGAATACGCTCGGGACAAAGCACACGGAGCAACACTGTATGTGAGCCTCGAGCCGTGCTGCCATTCCGGACGCACGCCACCCTGTACGAAAGCGATCATCGACGGGAGCATAAAAAGGGTCGTGTGCGCTATTGAAGATCCGAATCCGAACGTCTCAGGCAATGGTATCGAGGAGCTGGCCCGGGCTGGGATCGAAGTCGATATCGGTCTCATGGCTGAGGAAGCAAGGAGATTGAATGAGGTTTACTTCAAGTACATCACGACAGGCCTTCCTTTTGTGACCCTTAAAGTCGCCCAAACGATTGACGGGAGGATCGCGGCCACTGACGGGAGTTCACGGTGGGTCTCCGAGAGGGAATCGAGACGATACGTTCATAGGCTGCGTTCGTACAACGATGCGGTCATGGTGGGCGTGAACACCGTTATTGCCGATGATCCAGAGCTGACCGTGCGGTGGGCAGAGGGTAGAAACCCGGTCCGTATCGTTCTCGACAGCTCTCTTCGCATTCCTCTTCGATCGAAACTGTTGAACGGCCGGCCTCGTGCGAAAACGATCATTGCTACATCGAGCAGGGCGGACCCTTCGAAGGTGGCCCAGCTTCAGGAGAAGGGTGTCGATATCTGGAGCGTGCCCACGAACGAAAATGGAAGGCTCAGTCTCCAGGCCCTTTTGAAAAGGGCTGGCCAGGAGGAGATCACCAGCATTCTGGTGGAAGGTGGTTCAGAAGTGTATTCGGATTTTATCAGATCGAGTTTAGCCGACAAGATGCACATTTTTATCGCCCCCACCATTTTGGGTTCCGGATTGTCGTCCATTCAGGATCTGGGAATTGAGTCGCTCGATGATGGACTCCGTCTTCGAGAAGTGGAGGTTCGACGTTTCGGAGGGGATGTCCTTCTAACGGGCTACTTCAATTGACGGTGAGAGGATGTTTACAGGGATCATCGAGGAATTAGGGACGGTTCAGAGGGTTCTTCGCCAAGCCGGTGGGCTCAACATTACTGTTCAGGCGGGTGAGGTGGGGGAAGATAATGAGGTAGGGCACAGCATTGCTGTGAACGGGGTCTGTCTGACGGTCACCCGCGTTGACGGGCAGAGCTTCACCGCCCAGGTGGTCGAGGAGACTGCAAGGAAGACCACATTGGGTCGGATCCGGGTTGGGGATCGGGTCAATCTGGAGCGGGCCCTTCGACTGTCGCAGCGGCTGGGCGGCCACATTGTGACCGGTCACGTGGACGGGATGGGGATCGTTCGGTCCCGCGTGGAGAGGGAAAACAGCACCGTGTATTCGATCGATGTCCCCAGGGAACTGGTCCGCTATGTGGTCATCAAAGGTTCTGTGGCCGTTGATGGGGTCAGTTTGACCGTTGCCGACATCCTCGGTTCCCAGATGGCCGTCTCCATCATCCCCCACACGGCCAAAGTGACGACCTTCGGGTTTAGGAAGGCCGGCGATGAGGTCAACATTGAAGTGGATTTGATCGGCAAGTACGCGCAAAAACTTATGGAGTCGAGGAGAGAGACCATAACTGAAGCGTGGTTGAGAGAGAGGGGATACTAAATTTCCAGGGCAAAATGCAAATTGAAAAATGAAAAATAAGAGGCGGGTGTGGGGATCCTGAAATCGAAGATTCTGAGATCCTGAAACAAGTTCAGGATGACAAGGCAGGGGTTCAGGAGGAGAAGGCAGGGGTTCAGGAGGACAACCCCTCCTCATGTCATTCTGACGAAGGTCAGAATCTCTCGGAAGGGAGGATGAGAGGGAGAGATCCTGAAACAAGTTCAGGATGACAAGGCAGGGGTTCAGGATGACAAGGCAGGGGTTCAGGATGACA
>JBHIER010000227.1:0-5960 GCA_046760705.1 bacterium | reverse complement strand
TTACTACTCCATTCTGCCCACTGCCACGCCCTATGCCCGGAACGCCATCTTCGGTGGCCTCTTTCCCGCTGAGATCGCCGGAATCTATCCCGAGCTGTGGCGCAGGGGCAGAGATGATGAGCGAAGTCTGAACCGATACGAGCACCAGTTGCTCGACCGGCAACTGGCCGAGCTGGGCTTGCATCTCCATCCTGAGCCGAAATATGCCAAGATCCTGGATGTCACTGAGGCGAGGGAACTGGCCAAACGCATCGCCTCTTACCGGGACACACCCCTCACCGCCATCGTCTTCAACTTCGTGGACATTCTCTCCCACGGTCGGTCGGAGTCGGAAATCTTGCAGGAGATCGCCCCGGATGAATCGGCTCTGCGGTCTCTGATCAGATCGTGGTTCGTCCACTCCGAACTGTTCACCATTTTGAAGACCGCCTCCCAATGGGAGAGCACCGTCGTGCTCACCTCCGATCACGGATCCGTTCTGGGAACAAAAGGGACCACCGTTTACGGTGACCGAGAGACATCCACCAGTTTGCGCTACAAATACGGTCAGAACCTCCGCTGCGATGAGAAGCACGCCCTCCTCATCAAAAGGCCACAGGAGTACAAACTCCCGAGCCCGGGGTTGAACTCCAATTTCATCATCGCCAGGGAGGACTACTACTTTCTCTATCCGACGAAGTACCACAAGTACAAGCGGCAGTTTCAAGGGAGCTTTCAACACGGTGGCATCTCCTTGGAAGAGATGATTCTCCCCGTGGTCATCATGAGGCCGAAATGACATCCGCCATAAGAGTCAGAACGTACAACAAGCGGACCGATACGGTTTTAACAGACAGTCCTGAAGAGACGCATCGCTTCGGCCAGGAGCTGGCCCGGGGCCTTGAGCCCGGGGCGGTGATCGCCCTGATCGGCGATCTGGGATCCGGAAAGACCTGCTTGACCCAGGGGATGTGTACCGGCCTGGAGGTGACCGAGTACGTCACCAGCCCATCCTTTACCCTGATCAACGAGTATCAGGGGCGCTTGCCGGTCTACCATTTCGACCTGTTCAGGATTGACGAGCCGAAGCAGACCCTCGATTTAGGATGTGAGGAGTACCTCTACGGTGACGGAGTGTGTATCATCGAATGGGCAGAGAAGATGGGGCCCTTTCTGCCCGATGATCGGATCGAGATCAGGATAAGACGGATCGGGAAAACCAGGAGAGAGTTTCAGGTCACCCACATCAGTCCGATAAACCGGTGAGGCCCGAATTGTTGGCCACAGAGGCTGACCCCGTAGATAGGAGTAAGGGAGTAATGGAGTAATGGAGTATTGAAAAGCTCGGAGCAAGTTCGCAGGTCCTGCAGATTCAGAGCCTGATCCGATCCAATACTCCACTACTCCAACTTCCCAACACTCCGATTTGTGGATAGAAGCGGAGTGATATGGTCGTTTTAGGGATTGAGACCGCAACCGCGACGGAGGGTGTGGCCGTGGTTGACGGCCGCAGGGTGATGGCCGAACATCGCTCTGATGTCGGATCGTCCCATGCGGAGCGACTCATGCCCATAATTCTGGAGACCCTTGGGGCGGCTGGCCTCGGCTTTGAGGACGTGAACGGTATCGCCCTCTCCATTGGTCCTGGCTCCTTTACCGGACTGCGGATCGGTTTGAGTACAGCCAAGGGGCTGAGTTTGGCCCGGTCCATACCGGTGGTGGCCGTGCCCACTTTAGACGGCTTGACCTACCACCTCCCCTTTTGCCGGCACCTGGTCTGTCCGGTTCTCGATGCCAAGAGGCACCAGGTGTACACTGCCCTGTACCGTACCACCGGAGGCCTTCCGGAACGGCTGACCGATTTTCGGGCTGTGGCACCGGACAGCTTGCTGGCCGAGATCGATGAGCCGACGGTCTTCTTAGGGGACGGGGTCCCTGTTTACAGGCGGCTGATTGAGGAGAGGTTGGGGGCCAGGGCCCATTTCGCCCCAGCCCATTTGACCTCGGCCAGTGGTTCGTCGATCGCCCTTTTGGGACATCAATGGCTCTCGGAGGGCAAATCCGTGGAGATCCGATCCATCGAACCCCTCTACCTCCGGAGATCGGACGCCGAAGTGAAACGCGAGAGGAATGGCCTGAGACCAGGGCGGTGATGGACGAGAAGAGAGGGTTTGGGAAGATCGAAATTGAGCGGATGGCTCTGGAGGATCTGGATGAGGTGCTGGCCATTGAGAGAGACTCCTTTTCGTGTCCGTGGTCGATGGAGAGCTTTCGACAGGAGGTGGCCAATCGGAAATTCTCTTTCCCCCTTGTGGCCAAAATTGATGGCAGAGTCGTCGGCTACGGTGTGGCCTGGTTTGTGGCCGACGAGACTCATATCGGTAACATCGCCGTGCATCGCACCCATCGGCGCAAGGGGATCGGCAGACTCCTGTTGCAAAACCTCTTGGAGAACGGCCTGGCCAGGGGCTGTCAACTGGCGACGCTGGAGGTCCGGCAGACAAATCGAGCGGCCCTGGGGCTCTACAAAAAGTTCGGATTTTGGAGCGTGGCCCTACGAAAGGGCTATTACAGGGACACAGGGGAGGACGCCATCGTCTTGATCAAGGACCTCGGCCCGCACCCGCAGCCCCTGCGCCGAGAGAGAAGGGAAAAGAATGGAGTGGTTTAAGAAGGTGAAGATGGGCCTGAGGGCCCAAGCCAAAAGAGCGATCCCTGATGGCCTCTGGGTCAAGTGCGACAGGTGCGGGGAGATCATCTTTAAAAAGGAGTTGGCCCGAAACCTCTGGGTGTGCACCAGGTGCGGATTCCACTTTCGAATAGGCATAGCAGATTATATTCGTCTTCTATCGGACGATGGCCAATTCGAGGAGTTTCATAGTGGCATCACCGCGGTCGATCCGCTCAAGTTCAAAGACACAAAGAGGTACACCGATCGACTTGAGAAGGCGATGGCGGCCACCGGGCTGCCCGAGGCCACCCGCACGGGCTTCGGCAAGATCGAAGGCAGCCCCGTTGTCCTGGGGCTTCTGGCTTTCGACTTTTTAGGGGGGAGTATGGGTTCGGTGGTGGGCGAGAAGATCGCCCGGGCCACTGAGCAGGCTTTACGGGAGCAGATCCCCCTGGTGATCGTCTCCTGTTCCGGCGGGGCCCGGATGCAGGAGGGGGCCCTGTCCCTGATGCAGATGGCCAAAACGAGCGGGCGGCTGGCCCAACTGTCGGAGGCTGGCGTGCCTCACATCTCGATTCTCACCCACCCCACCACCGGCGGCGTAGCAGCCAGCTTCGCCATGTTGGGCGACATCATCATCGCTGAACCAGGCGCTCTCATCGGCTTCGCCGGCCCCAGAGTGATCGAGCAGACCATCGGCCAGGAACTGCCCCAGGGCTTTCAGAGCTCGGAGTTCCTTCTGGAGCACGGGTTCGTCGATGTCATCGTCAACAGAAAGGAGCTGAAATCGACGGTCAGCAGACTGCTCACCCTGCTGTCATGAACTATAAAGATGCACTGGACTTTCTTTACGGGCTGCAAGCCTTCGGCATAAAACTGGGTCTGCGCAACATCACGAGGCTACTGCACGAGATCGACGACCCTCATCGCCGCTTCCCGGCCATTCACATCGCCGGGACCAATGGCAAGGGATCGGTTGCGGCCCTGGTCGAGTCGGTATTGCGCACCGCCGGCTATCGGACCGGACTGTTCACCTCACCCCACCTGATCGACTTCACCGAGCGTATCCGGGTCAATGGGAGGCCCATCCCCCGGGGAAAGGTCTCCGCAGGGGTTGCTCTGCTCAAACCCTCTATTCAACGCTACCGGTGCACCTTCTTTGAGGCGGCCACGGCTCTGGCCTTTCACCATTTTTGTGAGGAACAGGTCGATGTGGCGGTCGTTGAGGTCGGAATGGGCGGTCGGCTCGATGCCACCAACGTGATCTCCCCTCTGTGCACCATCATCACCGATATTGACAACGACCACACCGACTATCTGGGAGACAGATTGAGGAATATCGCTCAAGAGAAGGCGGCTGTCATCAAAGAGAACGGCCTCGTTATCACTTCGGTCACCGATCCCGAGATCATGGAGGTTTTGAATGCCACCTGCCACAGGAAAGGGGCGACGCTGTACACCACGGCCGAGCACTGCTCTCTCAAAGTCAGAGAGGTCACCCCCGGCGGGTCTCTGCTCGACGCTCGAGCCCATTTCCGTTCGTACCCCGATCTGCAGCTCCCTTTGGTGGGGCGGCATCAGCTTCGGAATCTCGGAGCAGCGTTACTGGCCTTAGATGTGCTCAGGGAGAACGGATTTGCTGCGTCGGAGCTGACCATAAAGGAAGGGGTGGCCAGGACCGCGTGGCCGGGAAGGCTCCAGATCCTTCAGGAGCGGCCGCTGTTCATCCTTGACGGGGCCCACAATCCGGGTGGAATTCGGGCCCTGAAAGGGGCCCTTCAGGAGCTCTTTACCTACGATAATTTGATTCTCATCTTCGGCGTCATGGCCAATAAGAACTACTCAGAAATGGTTGAGACCATTGTCCCCCTGGCCCGGCGCGTCGTGGTCACCAAGCCCATGATGGACAGGGCTTTGGACTGCGAGGTGTTGGCCGAGGAGGTCCGCAGGATCACACCCTGTCTTGAGACTGCTCCGTCTGTGGAGAAAGCGGTGCGCAGGGCGCTCGAATTGGCCGGCCCGAAGGATGGTGTGTGTGCTGCAGGCTCTCTCTTTCTCGTCGGAGAGATATTGAAGATGAGGGCCAGAAGCGTTGATGCCCTTTTTGGCCTCAATTGAAAGGGAGCAGTCGATGAGAGTTCGCGTGGTGAATGGGACGATCGAAGTTGTCCAGGGTGATATTACGGAGATGCTGGTTGATGCTATCGTTAACCTGGCCAACAATCATCTGGGGATGGGGGGTGGGGTGGCCGGGGCCATCAAAGCCAAAGGGGGAGAGGAGATTGAGCAGGAGGCGGTCAGGCAGGGGCCGGTGAAGATCGGCCGGGCTGTGGTCACCTCAGCCGGACGTTTGAAAGCAAAACATGTGATCCACGCCGCGGTGATGGGACAGGACTTGAAGGCGAGTGAGAGCAACATCCGCACGGCCACCCGAAACAGCTTGCAGCAGGCCGAAGAGAAAGGGGTCGAATCGCTGGCGTTCCCAGCCATCGGGGCCGGCACGGGCCGTCTGTCCCCTCACCTGTGCGCCCGGATCATGCACGAAGAGGCCATCGCTTTTCTGCAAGAGGCACAGACCCTCCGACAGATCTTCTTCGTTCTGCCGGATCGAAGGATGTGCGACCTATTCAAAGAGCAATTGGAGGCGATCTTCAGCAGCAGGGAAAAATGAAGGGAATTGAAAAACATCTTGACTTTGAGGTCTCTTTTTATTAATTTTATGCTATCAAATACGGAGGCAGTGGAGTCTTCAAAAGTGATTTGGAATGGAGCGCTCCCGGGTAGCTCAGTTGGTAGAGCGGGTGGCTGTTAACCACCTGGTCGCTGGTTCGAGTCCGGCCCCGGGAGCCACTGAACCACGTAGGGCCGTGTTTCACTGAAAATGCGGCTTTTTATTTTGTTAAACTCGAGAATGATTTGTTTGGATGGCTAACAGGATTGATTTGTAAAGTTGTCAGGGAAGTGGGCCGTGGTGTGTCAGTTGATGGGAGCAGGTTGACTCAGATGGTTTTCGGAGCCAGAAGTTTGTGCTTGACAATACGTTGAAAGGTATGTAGCTTAGGAACAGAAAGTAGGGCTGACCACAATTTGGCCCTGAAGATGATAGACACCCCTTATTTGTATGAAGAATCTGCTTGACAAGATGTTGTGGAATTTTAGTTTACACGGCGCATGCGGAGCCTGCATACGCGTCCAGAGGGATGTTCGCATATCTTCCAAATATAGAAGTATATCCGAACGATTCGGATATGAATACGTTAAGCGACATTGGTTAACTGACGTAAGTTAGCATTGGAGGTATACAATGGCA
>JBHIER010000226.1:0-5975 GCA_046760705.1 bacterium | reverse complement strand
GCCGCCACTGTTGCTCAGTGCGATGACATAACTGGTACTATCATTTGTTCCGTTAACGTTGCTTCCATTCTCAGGAGATGAAGTGGGAACAACAATCTCCTGAAAACCATCGTTATTTATATCACCCAAGATCAGCTCGTTTGGTGAAGTTCCCATCAAGAAACGCCACAGTTCAAGTCCGGTTTGAAAGTCGTAAACGAAGATGCCCCGAGGCTGACCGTCGAAACCGGCATTGACTCGAGTTATCAAATCCTTCGCACCATCCCCATTGACGTCTGCCAGGGCCAGCATCTCACAAGTGCCATCCCACCCTTCCGATCCTCTCACATCTTCAACGGAAACAGTCTCTATCCTTTTAAGCAATGTCCCCTTGCGATCATAGACATGAAGGAAAAAGGTATCCTTGATTCGTACCGTTACGAATATTTCCAATTCCCCATCATCATCATCATCATCATCATCTATATCAAGACACTCACCAATACGGTATATGTTGTATATGTTCACCTGGCAGAAGACACCGCCAGAAATATCTCTGACCTGGAAATACGAAGGATAGCCACAGAGAAGATCGATTTCCCCGTCTCCGTTGACATCTGCTACTCTGACCTGCTCTGGTTTTACCTCCACAGGAGCAAGTTCCCAGTCCGGAATGAGTTCAAAAGGATAGACCGGTTGCGGGGCTTCATCCGAACCCTTTTCTCTCCTCCCCAGTGCAAAGGTAACCGGGGAAAAGAGGATCCCAAAGATGAAAACAAGGAGAAAAATGCCGAGAAACACCGAGCGCGTTGGTGCAATTCTCTTCTTTAGCTGTCGCCACCTTCGTGCCATGGGAAATCACTCTTTACTGAACATAGAACTGAAACTATCACATCAGATCCAGGCTAAACCCTACGATGCTTCCCTCAAGATTCACACTCTGGTTTGTGGCCCAGATATATCTGGCACGTGATGCCACATAATAACACTTAAGTCTTATTTTGTCAAGCATTTTTTCGTCATCGGGTGGATTTTTATGCGGTGATGGCGCGCCCGCTCCTGTAGCCGCGGATTCATATCCGAGAGTTTTCATGCGCGCTATGGAAAGCGCGGCTACTCCACTGAACATTCACGATTCGCCAAATGGAGTTAAAGCGTGAGCCTTTTATTGGGCAGGTGGGCAACCCTCACCACCATAAAATCCTTACGGATGAACTCCTACACCCCCGAAAAATAGAGTCCGAACCAGACTCGGGACAGGGATGAACCCCTGTCCCTACAATCGCAATTCATTCCGCGTTCCGTACAGACAGCCTTTACTCCGACTGGATGTGCCGAATCGGGGGCGGAGATGGCTGTTCATCCGTGGGGCGTCGGCCTTTTATGACTGACACGCCCTAAGCTGAAACTCGGCGGATGATCTCGAGCATGTCCCTGACCGCCCTCTCCAGTCCCACTAAGACCGCCCGGGAGATGATGGAGTGGCCAATATTAAGCTCCTCAATGGGCTCGATGGCGGCGATGTTGGCCACGTTCTGGTAGGTGAGCCCGTGGCCGGCACTGACACCCAGGCCAAGCTTTTCCGCCAAGATCGCCCCGTTCCGCATACGCTCCAGTTGGATCGTTTCTTCCTCCGCATCCGTGGCGTTGGCGTACTCTCCAGTGTGGAGCTCCACAACGTCCGCACCAACCTTGGCTGCCGCTTTGATCTGGGCCACCTCCGGATCGATGAACAGACTGACCACAATCCCCCCATCCCTGAGGGCTGATACGGCCGAGGAGAGCTCTTCACCGAGAGCCACAACATCCAGCCCCCCTTCGGTGGTTAGCTCCTCCCTTTTTTCAGGTACCAGGGTGACCATGTCGGGTCTAGTCTTCAGAGCGATCCCGACCATCTCTTCGGTGGCCGCCATCTCGAGGTTGAGATGGAGCTTGGCGACCTTCTTGAGAATCTCTAAGTCTCGATCCTGAATGTGCCGTCGGTCCTCGCGGAGATGGACGACAATCCCTTCAGCCCCGGCCAACTCCACCAAAATGGCCGCAGCCACCGGGTCCGGCTCGTTCGTGCCCCGGGCCTGCCGCACCGTGGCCACATGATCGATGTTCACGCCCAAACGCATAGCTGACCTCCTTCATACTACAATGAAAAATGCAAAATGCAAAATTATCCCTTCTTCGCCGTAACTATCGACTTATTTTCAGATATCTTCCATGGAACCGATACGCCTCTGCCGGCTTGGAGTGTAGGGGCTTGTCCCGGTATCATGACACCCACAAGGGGCTACATTACTTGAGCAATCTCTGACTCGTGTTTCCTTTACTCAACAAGGTCAGAGGCATACACGAACGTTACCCCCCTCTTTTCCAACTTCGGCAAGGTCTGCCGCAGCACTTGCAAAGTCAGCGGGCGGCAGTGGCCGATGGCCAGAACCTGGCCCTCGGCCGTGGCCAGCTCATACAGCCTCTTTAGCTTGGCTTCTATCTTTTCAAGGTCCGGTTCGCTGTCTATGAACAGTCTGGATTGTGCTGCCTTCAAACCAGCCTTTTTCGCTACATCGTAGGCTACGGAGTTCTGCGATGTCCTACTGTCCACCCAAAAGAGCTTTCGCTTCTTGATCTCGGCCATCACCGCGCCCATGGTGCCTTCATTTTCTGTGGCCTTGGACCCCATGTGGTTGTTGACGCCTCGAATGTGAGGCACACTCTCCAGAGCCCGCCGAACCCGCTCCCGAACCTCTGTCGGGGTCAGTTTGACAAAGATGGCCTCCTTGCCCGGATTTATGAGGGAATTGTGGGGCTCCATGGGCAGATGGAGCATCACTTCGAAGCCGTTGGCGTGGGCTCGATCGGCTATCTCCTTTGAGCCTCCCCCGCCGGGGAGCACTGCGATGGTCAGCGGTCGATCGAGGCTGAGGAATCCCCGGCTGGTCTCATTGTCCCTCCCACCGAAATCGTCAATAATGATGGCCGCCTTCCCCGTGGGGCGCTGCAGCGATAGGTCTTTAGATAAGATAACCTCGCCGGTGACATTGTCCCTCACACCGATGGTCAGGGTCACCTTCGTGGCCCGCCCGTTCTCTGTGCCGTCGATGATGCCTCCGCCGATCCGCTGAACCGCCTTGGTCACCTCCAGATTACAGAGGGCCAGGGGAAGGTTGGCCGGCACCCGGACCCTGGTCCGGGTAAAGATCCTGCGTTCGGCAGCATCTTTTCTCTTCGGATGAGACCTTGAGATCCAGTCCGGTAGTATACCCAACCCGCTCAGGGCTCTGACTGCGACCTCGTCCAACGTATCGGCCAGGGCCGAATAGTCAGGGGGAACGACGAGCAGCGTCTCCTTCGGTTCCTCCTTTGGTAGCTCTTCGTAGAAAAGGAGACCAGCCCCCAAAATAGCTCCCAGAAGGAGAATTACTCGGCTGACCCTTTTTCTCTCTCTGGCCCGTCTCCTCCCCGGGCGGGGGCGATGTCTGGATGAGGTGATCGATGTGCGTCTCTTTGCCACGGACCTCCTATTTCGGCCACAACAGAGTGATCCGACCGCTCAGCTTGGTATCGTCAGGATAAAAGATGAGCATCTCGCTCTTCCCATCTCCATCGAAATCTTTGGCCACCACATTTGACGACGTTTTCACTGCTTCCTGGACCTGGGGATTTTTGGTGAAGACCTTGTGCTTGTCACCGAAGAAGATGGACAGCTCCTCCTCCTTTGTGCCCACGGCCAGATCTTTTCGGCCGTCGCCGTTGTAGTCGCCCTCAAACTCGATCAGAGGGGAGGCCCGCCCGCCCCGACGGGTGAAATCGATCTTAAAACCAACCTTCGTGCTGAAGTCGGGCTCCTGGGCAAAACGGCCGTCACCACGGTTGAGGTAGACCATGAAATTGATGTTCACCTTCTTCATCAGCAGCATGCTCACCACAGATTTGATGCCCATCTTCACCTCGGGCTGGATCAGATCGAGGCGGTCGTCACCATTGACGTCAATAAGATATGGCTCAGAGACCGCATCTTCAGCCGTCATCAACTGATCGGGTGTTTCCTTGAAATCGCCCCCAATCTGACAGAGGAAGAGGCTGGTCTGGGTGGTGGCGTTGGTCAGACCGCCCTTCATCTTATTGGCCACGATGTCCGCCTGTCCGTCACCGTTGAGGTCATGTGCCGACAGGAGGACGTCCACCTCATCGCTCTCCAGCTCCTCTTCCGTGCGGAGGGACATTCGGAGTTGGTGGTCCGGAGTGGGGGGAAAGGTGCCGTCCACCCCTTGCAGGAACACATCCAGATTGTCCTCCCAAGATGCTATAATATCGGTCTCAATTCTGGGAACGCGGTAGTCGGCCCTCAGGGAGTAAGTGTAGTTCTCTCCGGGCGTCTCGGCATACACCCGGACCGTGGTCTCAACGGTGAACGTCTGTTTCGATCGGTATGTTCGGTCCACTCCCTGACACCAGAGGCTCATTTCTCCGAACCAGGGAACGAGCACCTCGTCTCCATCGTCCGGGCAAATCTCCTGGGCGAAGTCCCAGACAGGTAGATCGGCCTCCTCCGCCAGGAGAAAGAGGGTGTTCGCCTCAAAGAGTCTGCGACTCTCCGGGACAAAAGCGCCGCCATTGTGTCCATAGAAGTAGACCCCGTCCCCAGCCAGGTAGAGGATCTCTTGCCCGGGCTCGGGGCTGACGTCCCCAACGTCCAGGACGGCCGCCTGCGGGTCCATTCTCCAGGCCTGGTCAGGGCCTGGATCGAAGACACGGTCCTCTTTCTGCCAGAAGACGGCCAGCCAACGCTGAGGGTCGGGATGGTGGCCGGTGGTATAGATAGCAAGAACATCCAGTCGGCCATCATCGTTAAGATCTTCGACGACGACACGGATAACCTTGCCCTCAACGTTGAGAGTGGTCCGGTCGAAAAAGGAGCCTGAAGCCTGAGTTGGGAGAATGGAGGATAGAAGCACCAGCAGAGGAAATAAGGGGATGCGGTTCATTTCTTTGCTCCTTGAAAAACTGTTTAATTCACTATCCACTTAGAGATGAAGGACAAATTGGAGTGTTGGAGTGATGGAGTAGTGGATCGCTTTGGAATTTGAATCCGGAGGGCCTACGCACTGACCCCAACACTGCAATATTCCATCACTCCATGATTTCAAAACTCTCTGAGCCTCTGGGGCTAAAACTTTCTCAAAAGTCGAACCGTGACCTCGATAGGTTCGCCCCCGCGGTCCAGCCGCTTGGCGAAATTGATCCGAAGAGTATTCTCCAGGTCGGCGATGGCGATGCCCACGTCTGGCTTCAGATTCCTCGGCTGAAGGCCCTTGAATCGATCGAAGGCCGCCCCGGCGTCGGCGAACAGGACCAGTTGCAGGGTTCGCACCACAGGCATACCCGAGCGGCCGAGGAGGTCGCCGCCGAAGAGATAGTAAACGTTGCCTAAGAACATTCGATCTTTGTCGGTGAACGCTTTGAACGGATATCCTCTCAGGCTTTCGATCCCACCCAAATCGAACTGCTTCTGTACAGGCAGCGTTGCTTTGTGCAGACCGGCCATGAGGCGGAACACGGCCTGTTGGTTCCCGACGGTCCGTTGATAGCGCTTCCCCTGCAGCCAGAGTCGGTGGAAGTCGAAGTCGCCCCCGAAGGGGTCACCACCTTTCTCATACTCCCCCTGAAAGACCCAGCCCTGCCGGTAGCCCATCAGGTCGACCCGGGCCGTGGCCACGATGCTCCGCATCCGCCCCTCCTTCACCGAGGGATTGGGACGAAATTTCTTGTCGCCCCCGAAGATGCTCCAATCGGTCCGGGTTCTCATACTTTCGTACCGGTCGGCCCGAAACTCCAGGCCGAAGAGATAGGTCTCGCTGATATTCTGGGTGGCGTAGGCGCGCCACCCCTTCCGTCGAAAGTAGTCCCTGAAATCCTCCCGGAAGAGGAGGGCTGCCAGGCTGTTCTCCAGTTCGGAGACGATCCACCGGTCGATGGTATCGGTCAGATCATAGTGGGCCACTCCG
>JBHIER010000225.1:0-5983 GCA_046760705.1 bacterium | reverse complement strand
CCGATCCTCAAGCCTCTAAAAATTCCCAGGGTTACTTTATTTTTGAGTCAATTCGCCAGAAGGGATAGCCCTGGCCTGAAATCTTTTCAGGGTTGTTTCGGAATCTCGTTGTCTTTATATTTCTAAAGTTCAAATCAAGTGGAAGGGTAGGAACGAGAGGTCCGGATAAGTTCGAAGAAGTGATGTCTGTTCATTTGTTACCTCAGAGAAGTATGAATTGAAATTCATCGTCTTAGGTTCTGGAGGGACCCTCCCGGTCCTCTCCAGGAACCTTCCCTCCTTCGCTCTAAGGAGGGAGGGGGAGCTTCTGCTCTTCGATTGCGGCGAGGGCACCCAACTGCAACTGATGAGGGCCAGACTGGGTTTTGGTCCTCTAAAGCGTATCTGCATCTCACACCTTCACGGCGATCACGTGACCGGGATTCCTGGACTGCTTATGACTCTGGGTCAATCCTGCCGCCAAAAGGAGCTGACTATCTATGGGCCGCCTGGGATTGGCCGGTATCTCAGAGCGACCATGGAGAACCTCGCCCTTCGCCTCGATTACGAGGTGGCCGTCGAGGAGGTTGAGCCAGGGGTGGTCTACGAGGGTTCGCAATACAGGATAGAAGCTGCGCCGGCCGATCACGGCAGTTTCACTCTGGCTTATGCCTTCGTCGAAGGCCAGCGTCCAGGTCGCTTCGATGTGAACAAGGCCAGGGAGCTGGGCGTCCCAGAAGGACCCCTTTACCGAGAGCTTCAAATCGGAAAGGACGTCCGCCTCAGCGACGGGCGGACCGTTCGCTCCCACGAAGTGGTGGGACGGCCGCGGCCGGGGCGGAAGGTGGTTTACGCTATCGACACCCGGCCCTGTTCAGCCGTCGTCGAACTGGCCAAAGACGCCGATCTTTTAATTCACGACAGCATGTTCGCCGAGGAGCTACGGGCTGAGGCGAATGAACGGGGCCATTCCACCGCCCTGCAGGCGGCTCAGGTGGCTGCGGGGGCGGGGGTCGACAGACTCATCCTGGCCCACATCAGCCCCCGCTACGAGGATGTGACTGAGCTTCTTGCCGAAGCTCAGTCTCTCTTCCCTCGGGCCGCCGTCGCCAGGGACCTGATGGCCCTCGAACTGCCGGTTCACAAATAACTTCCACCTCAATCTTCTTAGAATTGCCCCGCTCGGCAGACCGAACGCTAAAAAAAGACTTGACGAAGAGGAATGAATTATGCAAATTGAGCAGAGAAAGGGACCATCGGCAACAGACCGGAGCAATTCTGAAACGGTGTACTATTAAACACTTGTAAATCTGATAGTTAGAAACCAGGTCGGTTTTTTTGGTCCATCATAGCCCGACCGCAGAACGAAAGCCAGTGGACTTCTGCGGTAATGAGCAAGGAGTGGGTGGTTATGCGAATCAGCACCTTTGATTTACCTCCAGATTGGGAGATTGCTGGAAAATACCAGGTTGTTCTCAAGCTCGGCTCCGGATGGGAGGGTGAAGTGTACAAGATTCGGGAAATTAGAACCGGGATCGAGAGAGCAGCAAAACTGTTTTACCCTCATCGGAATCCCAATAATCGCACGGCCAAACGGTACGCTAAAAAACTTCATAAGCTCCGTCACTGCGCAGTCCTAATTCAATATCATACCGAAGAGTTCATTACGTACAATGAGATCCCTGTCACAGCCCTTGTCTCCGAATACGTCGAAGGCGAACTCCTTTCACACTTCCTGCAACGACTCCCCGGAAAGAGACTCCAGCCTTTTGAAGCCTTGCACCTTCTCCACTCTCTGGCAAAGGGCATCGAACAGATTCACCTTCTCAATGAGTACCATGGCGATCTCCACTCGGAGAATATTATCGTAAAACGGTTCGGACTTACCTTCGACCTCAAGCTGATCGATCTCTTCCACTGGGAAAGCTCAAAAAGCGAAAACAGACAGGCCGACATCTGTGATCTCATCCGTCTCTTCTATGAAAGCCTTGGCGGTACCAAGTTTTATCAGAGACAGCCGGATGCAGTAAAATACATTTGCAGCGGTATGAAGCATAGCACCATTCTCAGGAAATTCCGAACAATCTCTCACCTGCTCAAACATCTCGAAACGATGGAATGGTAACAAGCCATTCTATCTGAAAGAGATCGACTCCCCTCGCCTCGGGCCGGGCGAACCGGCCTTTGCGCCGTTCACCTTCCCCAAATGTCGTTCACCGAAACAGAGGACCGCTGGCCGATTCCGCGTTGACATCCCCTGGGTACTCTGTTTCATTACCCGCGAAAAAGAGAACTGAACGGAGCACCGAGAATGGTTTTTTATCGCTGGACCTTTTTTCAGATGTTGTTTGCGAGCCTGGCGGTCGTCTCATTGACTCGGGGCCAGCCAACGGCCAAAATTGTGGGAACGGTCAGGGATGTCCAGAATAATCCCCTCCCATTTGTCAATGTCTTCCTCAACGACGGCCTAGAAGGGGATATGAGCGATGCCGAGGGGAGATTCGAAATCCAAGTGCGTAAGACAGGCCGAAGGGTGCTGCTGGCTTCGAGAGTTGGCTACGAAAGTGTATTGAGAGAGTTAGAGATTGGGGAGGGAGAGACAATCGAGTTGAGCATAGTCCTCAAAGCTACGGTCATCGAAATGGATGAGGTCGTCGTCACCGCCAGCTCTTTCACGGCCTCCGGTGAGGAGGAGGGGGTGACTCTTACGGCCCTGGAGGTGGTCACCACCCCAGGCACGGCGGCCGACCTCTTCCGGGCCATCAAAACCTTCCCCGGTCTGGCCCAGGTGGACGAAGGGGCCGGGCTCTTCGTTCGCGGCGGGGAGGTGACGGAGGTGGTCGTCTTCCTCGACCAGGCGACTGTGGCCCATCCGTACAAATACGAGTCGCCGGCCGGTGGATTTTTCGGCACAATCAACCCTTTCCTGCTGAAAGGCACCTACTTTTCCAGCGGGGGCTTCTCCGCAAAATACGGGGACGCCCTCTCCGGTGTCTTGGCCATGGAGAGCCTGGATATGCCTGTGCAGAAGAGCGTTCACCTGGGCCTCTCCTTGGCCACAGCCTCAATCTTCATCAACCTACCCGTCGTGTACAACAGACTGGGACTCCGTCTCTCCGGCAACCGGAGCTTTACTAAACTGCTCTTTGACCTCAACGGAAATCGGCAAAAATTTTCGCCAACCCCTCACGGCCGGGACACCAACCTCAGCCTCCACTATGATTATTCCCCCACCGGCCGGGTGAAGCTCTTCGGCTTTCAGGCCAGGGACAGAATCGGCATGGAAGCCGAAACCCCGGCCTATACCGGGCTCTTTACCAACAGTGAGACCAACCGGTTGTATAACCTCACCTGGACCGACCTTATCGCCGGAAAGTTGCTGCTCAAAAGCAGTCTGTCGATGAACCGCTTCCAAAATGAGACGAAATTGGGAGCCTTTGAGATCGAAACCGACGACCTGGTGCGCAAGTTCCGGTTGGATGGTTCCCGGGCTATGGGTCAGCAATTGACCTTAAACGCCGGAGGTGAAATTGAAAAGGCTCGCACCCACTTAACCGGCGCTCTGCCCAGAGATGAAAACGATCTCTCTCCCGGCGCCGAGGTGCACACTATTGGGACCCTCCACAGGACCACCCGATACGGTGGATACCTGGAGATCGAAGCGAAGCTGACGAAACGTGTATATTCAGTTGCTGGCTTGAGGTTAGATTATCAAGATCCAACAAAGCAGACCACGGTTGACCCTCGTCTTTCCCTGGGCTATCGTCTCTCCAACAATCATACCCTCAAAGCGGCCTGGGGCGTGTATCATCAGTATCCTCAGGCTATATATCATGATCCAGGATACGGCAATCCACAGCTTGACCCAAAACAGGCAATTCATTATATTTTGGGCTACGAATACAACTACCAAAACACGAAACTCCACCTCGAGGCCTATTATAAAGATTACGATAATTTGCTGCTGGAAGACCCGGTACTCAATTTTACCAACAATGGCTACGGCTACGCTTACGGGGTGGACCTCTTCTTGAAGGGATCCCGATCCCATTGGGACGGCTGGATGTCATACAGTTATTTGTCGGCGCGGCGCAAGGAGTTCGAATTTACTGAACTGGCTTCGCCGGACTTTGACATCACCCACAACCTGACCCTGGTGGCCAAAAGAGAGCTGTCCTCGCGAGTGAATCTTGCTTTCACCTATCGCTATGCCACGGGGAAACCGTACACCCCGGCGCCCGATGCCTTTAACACCCAGAGGGGGCCCGATTACGAGCGTTTAGATTTCATGATCAGCTATCTTCACTCCTTTTACCCGAACAATCTGACTGTATTTTATGGGGCTGTCTCCAATGTGTTCGATCGACATAATATCTACGACTATTACTATTCACCCGACTTCAGCCAACGGACAGAGAGGCGAAGTGTCTTTGGTCGTTCCGTCTATTTTGGGGTGTCGGTGAGCTTCTGAACAAATTTGCCTCGGAGAAGCCAAATGAGAAACAAGGTAATCGTCCGGGTTGAACATCTGCGGAAGGTCTACGGCACAGTCGTCGCCGTAGAGGATATCTCCTTTGAAGTTTACGAAGGGGAGATCTTCGGCATGGTTGGGCCCAATGGGGCCGGCAAGACAACCACCATCGAGTGCATCGAGGGCTTACGCCGACCTGGGAGGGGCCATATTCAGGTATTGGGGCTCGACCCTCAGGCAGAAGGATATGCCCTTCGACCCCGGATCGGGGTGCAATTGCAGGAGTCGGCGCTTCAGGACCGCATCAAAGTCTGGGAAGCGCTCGACCTCTTTGGGGCCTTTTATCCTCGGTCTGCAGATGGGCCGGCCTTGCTCCAGCAGTTGGGATTGGCTGAGAGGGGCAACGCACCTTTTGCCAAACTCTCAGGCGGCCAGAAACAGCGCCTCTTCATCGCCCTGGCTCTGATCAATGACCCTGAACTGCTCTTCTTAGACGAGTTGACTACCGGCTTAGACCCCCAGGCCCGCCGCGCCATGTGGGATCTGGTGCGCCAGATTCGTGACCAGGGCAAGACCATCTTCCTCACCACACACTTTATGGATGAGGCAGAACGGTTGTGTGATCGGGTGGCCATTATGGATCGCGGCCGCATCGTGGCCCTGGACTCACCGGAGGAGCTCATCCGAAGCCTCGGTGCGGAGAATCGGGTTGTGTTCACCCTCGAAGGAGACTACCAACCCCGCCTTGCGGGACTCAGCAGCTTAGCCGGGGTGACCCGGGTTGAAACCATTGGCGAACGCGTTGTTGTCTATGGTCGCGGTGATGGGCTGGTGGTCGAGGTGGTCAACTCCCTCACCTCAGGGGGCATCCGTTTTCGCGACCTTCGGACAGAGCAGCCGAACCTGGAAGACGTCTTTCTATCCCTGACCGGGCAACAAATGCGAAACTGATGGAGGTGACCTGATGCGTGGCTTATGGAAACTGACCTTTGTGGAGATGAAACTCTTCTTCAGAGAACCGCAGGCAGCCTTCTTCACTCTGGCCTTTCCCCTGATGATGCTCTTTTTGTTCGGCAGCATTTACGGCAATGAGCCGACACCGTTCTTCGGTGGATTTGGCTCTGTGGATGTCTCGGTGCCAGCGTATACGGCGGTGATTATTGCCACCAGTGGACTTCTCTCTCTGGCCATCGTTATGGCGGTCTATCGAGAGTATGGGATTCTGCGCCGCCTGAAAGCCACTCCTTTACGCCCGTTAGCCATTTTGACCGCTCAGGTGATCGTGATTTTTCTGATGACAGCTCTGGGCATGGCCCTGTTGATCATTGCCGGTAAGATGGTCTATGGCTTGCGGTTTGCCGGCAATCCCTTCAGTGTGCTGGTCGCCTTTGTCCTGAGCAGCTTCAGTTTCTTCGCCCTCGGATTTGTCCTGGCTGGCCTGATGCCGACGGCGCGCACTGCCCAGATTGTTGGGATGGCGCTCTTCTTTCCCATGATCTTCCTTTCCGGAGCAACGATTCCGCGAGAGGTTTT
>JBHIER010000224.1:0-5984 GCA_046760705.1 bacterium | reverse complement strand
AGTTATCCTTGGGGTACTCATTAGCCAGAATCGGTTCACCACATTCCACCGGCGATGTAGCAACGAAACTCTGGGAACATGGGTTAGGGGCCTCTGTCATAGATCCCCAAGATAAAGTGGGTCCTGTTAAGATTATTCATTCGTTCATACGAAGAAGAGATGTTAAAACGCTACTGTCTCTGGTCGACTCGGTTGATCCAAAGGCATTTATAACCATTCATGACGCACGTTCACGTCTTCATGGATACCTTAATCCTGTAGAGAAACGGTAGTTACACAATAAGATAAGATAAATTAACAAGCTTCATGTGATTTTTACCAAATTTGTTAGAAGTAAACAGTTACATTGCATGTTATGAAAGTGTTCATTATCTTTGATAGTCAACATAAGAAAGGTCTTTAGGCTGAAAGTATCCATGATACGAATTAAATATCTGAATCTCTTTTAATATGATGTGCTAGAGGAAAAACAATGACTGCTATAGGAGATCCCACCGGTGAGATAGCTGAAAAGGAGGTTCAAGATGCCTCGCATGGTAAATCCATATTACTCTCCAAGAAGCTTTGTGTATCATGTTTACAGTGACTGCAATTTAGGGAGCAGGATAAAAAGGCGTGATAGACGAAAAGGTAAAGGTAGAAGAAAGCTTTGTAGGCGATGTCGAGGAATGGCTAGTTGGAAGTGAAAAAGAACTAACAACCTAAATCTGACCGGTGGGATACCCTAAATCCTCGATAAAGAGAATAAGAGAAAGCATGGGTGAGATTGCCTTCACCTACCTTCAAATGTTGTAAAAGAAAAGAGCGCGAAAGCACCGAAGCTCATGCCCATCCTTCTGCCACAATCCTCCTGACATCTTCAGCCTCGAGGATTCTCTTGTCGGTGATGAATCCGGTGAAGGAGTCCAAAGGGATCTCTTCAAAATAGAAGTTTCTGACTCTCACATTCTCAGTGATCCTCTCCCACACTTCCTCCCCAGGTTTCTCCTTCTGAGTGAAGGGAAGAAGGTCTGAGGGTAGAAATTTGCTTGTCTCGCAGACGCAGTAGATGGGAACCACAGACTCCTTGGCCATAATAGCCAAGCCGCGCGTGCCGATCTTATTTATTACCCACTTCTCTGAGACCCTGTCCGCACCAACCAGAACCATATCCACTTGATCAATGAGTGTCGATATGGCCCCATCGACAATCAAAATGCGTGAGATATCCACAGAGCCTAAATCCTGGGCCAGCAACCGTCCCTCGCACATGGGCCGCGATTCGGGATGGTCTTTCAGATATTTGGCGCAGCGAATGGCGAGCTCCGTCGCCCCCGAGAGGTGATTGTCGCTGATCTTTTCTAACATATCCTTCTCCTAAAGTGATAAACATTGTTAAAAAGCTATGGGTAGACCTCACCCAGACACTTCTAAGATACAACTGAGATGAGACCTCTGTCAATCTCATTTTCGAAAAGAGGTTCAAACCCCGCCCAGAGGGCCAAAGAGACCTGTTGTTCCACAGGCAAGCTGATTCAGTGAATACAAGAACTCAGCTCGCAAAGTTCTCTAGCGAAGCTTCGCCTTCCTGGCCACGGAACGGGCAAACCGACGAGTTTTGCTTTAAACTGCAAAGTACAAACTTTTTTTCTTCCCCTACTTTTTCTTTGCTTGTCCAAAGAAAAAGAGGTAAAAAGAAAGGACGGCCCAATGTTTTGGCTCCATCGTGGCCGTGGATGATGTGTCGCTCGAAATCGAGCGTGGCGAGGTCTTTGGGCTTTTGGGGCCAAACGGGGCCGGGAAGACGACGGCCGTCAATATGGCCCTCGGTCTTTTGAGACCGGACGCTGGAGCTGTTGAGCTGGATGTGTTGGGTCCGCCCACACGTCCTGAGGTTCGGGCAAAGATCGGTGTGGCTCCGCAGACGTTAGCCATTTACGAAGATCTCTCCGGAGAAGAGAACCTCTCTTTTTTCGGTAAGATCCAGGGTATGGCCGGAGGCAGGCTGAAGGATCGGGTGGATTGGTGTCTCGAATTCGTGGACCTTGCCGACCGCCGTGGCGACCGGGTCAAAACTTACTCCGGTGGGATGAAGCGGCGTCTAAACCTGGCAATAGCTCTCATCCATGATCCGCCGCTGCTTCTCCTGGACGAACCCACGGTCGGCGTTGACCCTCAGTCGCGCAATGCTATCTTTGAGAAGATTGAGGCGCTCCGTGAAGAGGGCCGCACTATTGTCTACACTACACACTATATGGAGGAGGCGCAACGGCTCTGTCGCCGGGTAGGGATACTCGACCGCGGAAAGCTTCTTGCCCTCGACACGGTTGAGGGTCTCATCGCCGCCTACGGGGGAAAAACGTCGTCGTGGCCGAGGGGCAGGAGGGCAGAGTGCGAATTGAGACAGTTGCTCCGGTTTCGAGTGGATCGTCCCGACCTGGAGGGAGTCTTTTTGAATCTGACCGGACGACATCTGAGGGACTGATCGTGAGAGAGATACTTGCCATGGCGGCAAAGGATTTGCATCTTTTGCTGCGGGATAAAGCCGGCTTCTTTTTCACCCTGTTCTTTCCGCTCATTATCGCCGTCTTTTTCGGGGCAATCTTTGGTGGGGGTGGCGGTCGCAGTTCAATTTCCATTCTGGTAGTGGATGAGGACAAGACCGACGAGTCTCAAGCCTTCGTCGCTGCTCTTGACTCAGCCTCTGAGGTTCAGATTCGGGTGACAGAGATCGAGGAGGCTGTCGAACTCGTCCGCCGCGGCAAGAGGGTTGCTTACGTAATTCTGAAAGAAGGATTTGGGGAGGCCAGCAGACGGATGTTCTGGGGAGAACCTCCGACGGTGGAACTGGGCGTTGATCCTGCCCGTCGCGCCGAGGCGGCTATGCTCCAAGGGATTCTCATGAAATACGGCTCCGAAAGGTTTCAAAATCTCTTTTCAGATCCGGCAGCCCAACGGGAGAATATTGAAAGAGCGAGAACCTTCGTACGTGAATCACCCACTATTGACCCTGAGACCCGCAACGATCTCGAGCAACTCTTCGGTGCCCTGAATACCTTTCTTGATAGTATCTCTACTGAGTCCAGTACGGACAGTGGGACGGTAAGGGAAAGAGGCTTTGGCGGTTTTGAGCCGTTGAGGATTGAGAAGGCGGATGTGGCAGTGACGAGGGAGGGTCCGACCAGTGCTTACGAGATCTCCTTTCCCCAGGGTGTCATCTGGGGCATCATCGGTAATTACGGCCGCATTCGGCCTTTCAATAGTGACCGAGCGCACGAGGGGCACTCTGGTGCGGCTGCAGATGGCCCCCATCGGTCGAGTCCAAATTCTGGGCGGAAAAGCCCTGGCCTGTTTTTCCACTACGGTCACAATTTCGGTCGGTCTCTTCGGTGTAGGCATGCTTCTCTTTGGCATGAGGCCAACTTCTTTCTCGATGTTGGCCCTGGCGATTCTGTGGGGTTCGCTGGCCTTCGTGGGGATAATGATGCTGTTATCCGTGCTTGGAAAAACAGAGCAGGCTGCAGCCGGAGCCACCTGGGCCGTTTTGCTCATTATGGCCATGCTCGGTGGTGGCATGGTTCCTCTCTTTTTCATGCCCTCCTGGATGCGAACATTGGGTCATATAAGCCCTGTGAAGTGGTTTATTTTGGCTATGGAAGGGGCCGTCTGGAGGCGGTTCACCGCAGCAGAGATGGTTCTCCCCTGCGCCATCCTGCTGGCGGTTGGCGTGACCTTCTTCTCGATCGGCGTCTCGGCCTTCCGCTGGACCTCGGAGGGCTAACAGCCAACATCCCCTCAGTGGAAATGGCTTCCGGGCGGTCACCAGGTGTAGAAGAGAAAAGGTCTGGTCCGAAACCGACGAGCCTTGGCCCCAGCAAATCTTTGTTTCCAAGCGAGCTGAATCGATCTTCGCCGCGGCCCAAGCCCCGAGCAGCTTATCTGTTGAACCCTGCACCGCCGATGGCAAAATGGATGTACGGCCCGGTAATTCTCGCGTCCGGTCCACCTATGACGTCGGCGTCTTTCATGCTCCAATCACCTTTCGAGGAGGCAAAGGTGTATCCGAGTCGAAGGCCGAAGATGAGGCCTCCCTGAGCTCGCTCGTTTCCACCGAGGCTCAGGAAGTAGTCGACGCCGAGGGCGCATTGGAGCAATAGACCACCGACCGAGAGAGTCGCCTCTCTCCGGGGATTTTCCAGGACCTCATCGAACTGAGGCGTCCCGTTTCGCGCCGCGAGCCTCAGATCCATCCCACCACCACCTATCCCGATCATCGGGTAGACCTGGATGCCTCGCCTGGAGAGGACGACGTAGCCGACATCAAAAAAGCCGTAGCCGCCTCCGAGTGTCGCCTTCACAGAATCACTGAATACGACCTGCTCAAAACCGTATCCCTCGCCACCCAGCAGAATCCGCTCCCCGACGAGGCCGTACCCACCCCCACCGTAGGTGAAATCCTTCTTTTCCAGACCTTCAAACCCGCTCTCGCGAAGCTTAGAACGGAGCTCATCAACATCAAACCCATTCCATCCGAACATGAAAACCCCGACCCCACCGCCTTTGGTGGTCTCTGTGCCGCAGGACCCACCCTTCGGGGCCAGGGTTGCCAGAACAACCAGGCTCAGCACCACAAGGACAATTCTCATTCTCATCATTCCCTCCTTTTTGACGGTACCGCAGTGCAAGTTGTGACTATTGGGCTTGAGGATTCGGGGAATCCTCTCTCTGTCTGATCGATCCCTTTGACCCGTCCCTGGCACCAGAAGTTTCGTGAGCGACCCCTCATCGCCGATCTATTCGGAACGCGGCTCACCAATCACCAATCACCGGGAGCAGGACGTGCGAAGGGTGTTCCTTATCATGATAGATGGTCTGCTTCGCTTTCACAAACTCGGTTTCGGTCTCGTTGTGCTTGCCGGTGTTCAAATTTCTCGAAAAGAACGGGAAAGAGGCCGAGGCAACCTCCACCCGGAGCCTGCTTCCCTCAGGAATAGTTATTCCCGTCTGCCACATATCGAGGTCATACTCGTAGATTTCTCCTGGTTTCAAGAGCTCCGGTTTCGAAAAGGAGTTCCGATACCTGGCCCGGATCGTTCCGTGAACGAGGGGAATGACCTGACCGGTCTCATCCACCTCCGCCAGGCGCATGAACCAATCGGTATCTACCGCCGAAGAGCTGGCGTAGAGCACAGCCGAGATCGGCCCGGCGAAGGTGAGAGGCTCTTTCAGAGGAGGCGTGTCGTAGACTAAGATGTCACCGCGCTCCTGGTTCACCCTTGAGTAGTAGGCGAGACGTTTTTCTCTCTCCTCTTCGACCGAGCGGACCTTTTTCTCTTCCTCCTCTTCTTTCAGTTCCTCGGGGTCGAAGTAGAAGTTCGGGTCCGGTGTGGGATCTGCCGGGTCGTAGGTGAAGGTATCGGCCGCGGCGACCGTATCTCCGGGCGGGGCCGTATCGAGCCAGCCATCACCGAGGGAGGTGTTGGCGCGCCCCTGGCTGGCCAGGTAGAACTTTGTGAACTCCGCCTCAGGGAGAGGGTACGTCTCTCCGTGGAGCCATCGGTTTGATCCCATGACGAAGAGGGAGACCAACGGTTCTCTTTCAATCCCGTTTTCGATCCCCTTCAGCCACCGGTCGAGCCACCGGAGGTAGCTTTGCTCCAGGTCGATGATCGCATTTGGTCCAAAATCCCTGTCTCCAGGGCCCCGGCGGGTGGCCTGGGGCGTATGGCCCCAGGGGCCGAGGACGAGCTTCTGATAGCTGTGCCCGTGCCTGGCCATAGCCAGATAATTGAGCTTGGCGCCGATGCCGTCTCCGTCGAACCAGCCAGACTGGTGGTAGACCGGGATGTTGAGCCCCTGGAGACGATCGAGGAAGCTGGCCCGAGCCCAGTACTCATCGTTGTCCGGGTGCCGGATCCATTCCCGCCAGTACTTGTTCTTTTTGCCGAGGACGATCTCATCCAGTTCGATCACAGGCAGGTGGCGGAGCAGCCTGGCGTACTTTT
>JBHIER010000223.1:0-6024 GCA_046760705.1 bacterium | reverse complement strand
AAAATCGAGCTCCTTGAAGCCCTTCCCAGCCCTTTCCGGGTAGACAATCCCGTACCAGTCCTTGTAGTTCCACCCGGCAGGGCCGACCCTTATGGTACCAATTGTATCTGACATTTCCAAATCCTCCCTCAATCCTGATCAAAGAGGTCGAGATTGCCTCCGTTCCCGGAATCGGGTATGCCCAGCATCCTTTTCATCTGCCTGGCATTGCGGGCAGATGCGCCAGCATGACAGTTGTTGAAGAAAATATAAGTTGTCTTTGTCCCCTTCGCAACCTGAATAATCTTGCCCTTAAACCAGGAAAGTTCTGAGTCCGAGTAGACGTACACGCGCCTCACACCTGTCTTTTGATCAACCCAGGAGCAATCCCGGCCATGCAGTCTATAGTATGCTAGCCCAGTGGATGTTGTCCGATTTACGAAGGGCATCACCCCCTGCCCCGGGGGCTGATCAGCAGCACAATACACTATGTTGTTTTCCCGCAAAAAGTGAAAGGTCTTTTCCCGATCCCACGAGTTGCTGCGAAATTCAACAGCAATCGGGATCTCACCCACTCTCTCCTTACAGGTCAGCAGGTAGCTGAAATTTTCCCCTGAGAAGCGGAAAGACCTCGGGAACTGAAAGAGAACGCAGCCCAGTTTCCCCAGGTGCCACAATGGTTTAATTGAGAGAAGGAACTGATCAAAGACTCCTGCATTGTCCCTGATCCTTCCGGTGTCTGGATCTCGGATAATGTGGGTCATCAACCTGTTCGCCTTTATAATGAATTGAAACCCATTGTGCGTTCTGGTTGCAAGAGCAGCAATATTGTTTCGGCTGGGCATGGTGTAGAAGGTGAAATCCAATTCTACGGTATCGAATCCCAGGCAATCCTGATAATAGGTCAACATATCTCCGCTCTTAAGGTGCCTGGGATACACCGTTCCTCTCCAGGAGGCGAAGGAGAAACCGCTTGTACCCACCTTTATCATATCACTAACTGAGATGAAATCTGGAGCCAGGTGCCACGAGCCTCTGTCTGCTCTCCCTTTTCAGAAGCGCTGCCCAGGTTAGAGTGAACTCGCCGTACCTGTCATTGATTCTGTCCATCGCCTCTGTCAGATCGCTAAATCTCTCCTGGCCCGGCAGAAGGCACAACTGTATGTCCTTAATAAGACCTGAAACACTCACCCCGATCATGCGAACACCCCTTGAAACATCAAAGTGCCTGAGGAGAAGGGACGCGGCCCTGCATATCTCCTTGCCCGCATCAACAAAATAGCCCAGCTTTTTCTGCCTTGAAAGGGTGCTGTAGTTAGCGTATCGAATGGTGAGGGAGACCGTTCTCCCGGCATATCCCTCCTGCCGGAGTCTGCGACCCACCATCTCTGAGAGCCTGAGTATGTGACGCCTCACCTCATGAATGCTATAAGTATCCCTTCTAAGGGTATGGCTGTGCCCCATTGATTTTATGGGCTCCTCATGATAGTAGGGCATGACAGGGCTCTCATCAATACCAAGCCCGATGTTGTGCAGGTACCTGCCTATCACCCCAAACCTCCTGACCAGGAGATCGACCGGGAACCGCCCCAATTGCCCACAGGTGTGGATTCCCATCCTGTTCAGGTGGTGTTTCAGTTTGTCCCCGATGCCACACATCTCAGTGAGGGGAAGATCCCTGAGAATTGATGAAACCTTTTCGGGCTTAATCTCCACCAGTCCATCCGGCTTTTCCATGTCGCTGGCAAGCTTGGCCAGGAGCTTGTTGGGCGCGATCCCGATAGAGCAGGTCAGACCGATCTGATTCCCGATTCTCTCCTTCACTGAGACCGCGATTCTATAAGGGGTTCCCAAGAGCCTTTCTGTGCCCGTGAGATCAAGAAAGGCCTCATCGATTGAGAAGAGTTCCACCAGAGGCGTATAATCCCTGAGAATGTTCAGGATCCGGAGGGTAGTGGAGACGTACTTTTCAGGGTTCCCTTCAACAATGAGGGCACCGGGACACAGTCTCTTTGCCTCGTGGAGTGACATCCCGGCTTTGATACCGTACGGTCTGGCCTCATAGGAGGCTGCGGCTACGGCGGTCCTTGATTCCGGATCCCCACAAACCAGGAGAGGTCTCCCCCGGAGTCTGGGATCTGCCCTCTGCTCAACCGATGCAAAGTAGGCATTCATGTCAATGTGCATTATGACTCTTTTCAAATTCATATGAGAGGCTGAACCCTTCAGATTCCTTTCGATTATCTGTGAAATTTACCCTTCGCACTCGATCCGGTTCAAGATCCACTCCGATGTCTTGGTATTGAAGCAGAGCTCGTAAAGATTAGCGCCATCGGTGACAGAGAAGTGGTGGATCGGAGCGCTTCCCTCCCGGCTCCTCCACGAGAAGGTCACCCTTTCAATATCATACCTGTTCTTCTTCCACACAAACCAAACAGGCTTTATTCTGTTCGAGGAAAAAATCGCTCCAACCTTTATGGGCTCTTTTATCTCATTGATCATTTCTCAGCCATTCTCAATTGATTGATTCTTTCTTCATGGAGGCTGTTGTTGGTTCTCTCAAGGGTTCTCAAATCATCAAATTGAGCCCAATAGTCGTATTCATTGCAGACAGCAGCCCTTAATCCTCAAGCCTCCTGAAGACACCGACCACCTTCCCTATGATCTGGAACCTCCCGTCCCTCTCCTTGACCTCGATCTGCTTCATCCCCGGATGCTCTGGCTTCAGTTGAATGGTGCCACCCTTTCTGAAAAACCTCTTCACAGTGGCCTCGTCCTCAATCAGGGCAACAACGATATCCCCGTTTTCAGCAGAAGGCTGCGGCCTGACAAGAACGAGGTCTGAATCGAGGATGTGGGCACCAACCATGCTGTCACCCGTTACCCTGAGAACAAAATTTTCCTTGCCCTTCATGAGGGCCTGATCTATGGCCAGGGTTCCCTCGATGTTTTCCACCGCAAGCGTGGGCTCACCCGCTGCCACCCTGGCCACAACCGGGACATCCACAGAATCTTTCAGCGGTGTGAAATGGACAAGTTCAAGAGCCCTTCCCTGGCCATAAGGTCTCTTCAAATAGCCCTTCTTTTCCAGGGCCTGCAGGTGACGGTGCACCCCGTGGGTACTCTTGATACCGAATCTCTCCCCGATCTCCCTCATGCTCGGTTGAAACCCCCTCTTCCGGGAGAAAGAAAGAATAAAGTTCAGAATATCCCTCTGCCTTCTGGTCAGGTTCTCTTTCATCCTCAGACCCTCCTCTGGTGAAGATTTGTTCACTATATTAATAATAAAAAAATCCGTTGGCGTTGTCAAGCATTTTTTTGAAAAAAATCTGAATTATTCGTCCCTTCTCAACCACCTGCCGGGGAGGGTCTTGTCCGAAAATAAGATCTACGAGACCATGTCCATCAAGGCCTTGGCATTTCTCACCGCATATCCCCCGAAGTCGTTGTTGAAATAGACGTAGACTCGCTCCTTCTTGCCAAGCCACTTTCTGATCTTCTTGGCTTCAGTCTTGAGCTGCTCATCCGAATATGAGGAGCCGGACAACCTCCCCGGACCGTGCCTGCGAATGTAGATGAAACTGAAGTCTTCCGGGGGCTCGACCTTCAGGCCAGGCCAGTCTGCGCCGCAGACTGTATGACCCTGCTCACCCAGAATTGAGTAAACCTCATCACAAAACCAGGTCCTGTTACGAAACTCAAAGGCGTGCCTGACCTTCCTGAATTTTCTCAGCATTCGTACAAAGCTCCTCAGCCTCTCAATATCAACCTTGAAACCCGGTGGCAACTGCCAGAGTACAACCTCGCACCTTCCCCTCAGAATCTTGACCCTTTCAAAGAAGATATGGAGGGGTTCCTGACAATCTGTCAGTTTCTTGACATGGGTGATGAATCTGCTCCCCTTCAGGGCAAAGGTGAAATCCTCGGGCGTCTTCAGCAGCCAGCCCTTGAAGGTCTTCTCGGTCGGGAGACGGTAGAAGCTCACATTGAGCTCAACCGTGGGGAAATGCTCAGAATAGTATTCAAGCCATTGGCGCTGGGGGATATCCGATGGGTAGAAGACATCATCTGCCCAGTGCCTGTAGCTAAAACCGCTTGTGCCTATGAGGACCCTGGTCCGGACGGTTCTCATAAAGCTCCTTCCTCTTTGCCTCCAATAGATCGGTCTTCAACCCGGCGAACTCGGCTGCAGTGGACAGCCTGACCCCCTCGCTCCGGGCTGCTTCAAACACCGGGGAGATCCTCTCCCTCCAACCCATCTCCCGGAGCAGATGGTGGTCGAGAATGAGCCTCCTAACACCTGTTCTCCGTATGATGGTGATCAGATTATCTATGCTCCTGCGCAGGTAGTCCCGGTCATATCTGGAGCCCGCCATGGAGGACACAGGACCGTCGCAGAAGAGCACCTCAGGATTCTCATTGAGGATGAATTCAAGTTGCTCCGGCAGAATCGGTCCTCCCACATCAGAGGTGTGAAGAAAGCCTGTATCCCCTCGCAGTGAAACCTCGACCACATATCCTGACCTGGTGTCTATTCCATGGCAGACAGCCTGGGAAAACCTTATCCTCACCGCACCAAACGTGAAGTCCCTTCCGTCTGCGTAATGGATCTCTCTGGCTGTGTCCCGGATACGCTCAAGGAGGGCTCTGGCTCTCATTTTCTGCCTGAAGTTGATGTTCTCGGAGGGGTGTTTGAGCAAGACAGTCTTGCCCCTGAAAAGATCGGATTCATGCTCATGGAAGTGGTCATGGTGGTAGTGGGTCACAATGAGAACCTCGGCCCCTCGGGCAAGCTCTCTGATCCTCTCCCAGTGCTGTGCTTTTCTCTCGAGCTCGATCCTGTGGGGCGGCAATCGAAACCTCATGGGGGCAAGATCCACACCCGGATCAATAAGGATCGCCAGGTCCCCGGTCCTGACAAAGACCGAACTCCCTCTTGTCCCCAGGCTCTCGTACGCGATCGGCGTGATTTCCATTTGCTCCGTCTCTATGGAGAGTTATAAATAGTCTCTGTCCGAAGACTACCTGGATTCGTATTTTTCTGCCATTGCGATCCCGAACTTGTTTCGGGGGAAGCAATGGACTCCGCCGGGATGAAGAAACCGGACCATCTCGCAGGGTGCGTAGGGAAATTATATCACATTTTCTTGGTCCAGTCAAGCACTTTTTCCAAATCTATGGGAAACCGATGATTATTGAATGCACTATCCGCATACTCTGTGCTAACTCTAATATCACACGGGTCAGGTTTGTGTGGTTGCTGATCGGGGGACGGACTGAATTATATAAATAGTAGATCTGTCCTTTCTTGTAGGTCTCCTCTCCGAGCTTTGGGATCAGCTTTTTTGGCATAAAGAATCAGAGAAGATGATTTGGCGTCTTCTGAGATGGGCGTCAGGGGGATTGGGGGAAAGTCTGTGCTTTTCCCCGAGGGGTAAACAGAATCTCGATGTGAGCTGGCGGAGCTGAAGCGATTCGCCATTCTTTCAAGCAGATTTGGAGGTAATCCTTTGACTTTTCTCGCTCTGGTTGCCGCGAGCTGCCAGCCATTTGTTCAGTGACTCAGGCGTCTGCCCCGAACGCCGGCCGGTCACAATACCGGCTACGCTCAGGTCTTCGTCTAAGTCGGGCCAGTGAATCAACGACCCGCCCCCAATAATCTGGAAATGGGCCCGCTCCTCTTGCAATTATGCATCGAAACACTCAGCACATGCTCAAAACTAATATGTTTCAATCATCTTATCCATGTCAAGCTCCTGTTTTTCAGGGCTTGCCAAGACTTTTCCCAGGCCCTGTCAAGCCCTTTTTGCTCTTCTCGCTCTCCCTTTTTAACCGCATAAGATGAATGCAGTATAAGGAACCCACTTTAGTGTGGTCTCTTACCCTTGGAGGAGCAGGGATTGATACCGAGAAGTGATAGGGATGAATCGAGCTGTTAGGATTGGAAGAGAAGAGTGACGGAGGAGACCAGGTCTTTGAGATCGAAGGGCTTTGATAGATGCGGCACCTTTTGCTCTTCAATGAAACGGAGGGAGTCAGGAGCCA
>JBHIER010000222.1:0-6037 GCA_046760705.1 bacterium | reverse complement strand
GACAAGATCGAGGAGGGGAAAGGGTGTGGAGTAGTCGCTGAAGACCCGTACATCGTCGATGTAGACCCCTTCCGAGACCCGCTCCCCGTCACTGACGAAGCGAAAGCGTATCTGGACTTGGGAGCCGGCCGGGTATTCCGCCAGGTCATAGGTGTCCTCGAGCCAATCGTTGCCTACGGGCAGCAGGGGCTGGAGGGCCCCACCGCTTCCGATGAAATCGAGCTTCCTCCACCCGGAGCCGTCGTCGATCTCCACCAGGATGCCGTTCACCCCGTAGGTGGCCACCTCGTACCAGTGCCAGAATGAGAGGTGGGCCCGGGGACCGAGGGTGATGGGGGAAGAGACTAGAGAGCAGTCCATGAACTTGTCGTATCGCCATTGCCCCTCGCTTCCACAGTACCAACTGAAGTCCCCGGAATGGCTCCGATGCTGGGTCAGGTGCCACAGATCGCCCTGGCCGGAGTGGGTCCAGAGAGTGTCACCACTCTCCATATCATCGCTGAACTCCCACAGAGCCTGTTCGCGAGCCAGGGAGAAGCCGTCGGTGAAGGGGAAACCATCCGAGGTGGCCATGGTGAGCGTATACGTGTCCATAGGCGGACTGGGGCATGCGGCTGGAAACAGCTCAATGGAAAAGGAACGTGCCACTGTCGAATCGGGAGGGATATCACCAAGGTTGACCAAAGAATCCAAAATGGCAACGTCGCACGATTCCGTTTGGGGATGAAGGGTCACCCCATAGGCGATACCCAGACCACGATTTTCAATCTCCACTTCGAGCCAGACTGTCTCTCCCAGTTCAATCAGACCGTCTCCGTCACCTCCAGTGCTGTCGTCGATAGAGTAACGCTCGCAGATGAGGAGAGGCGCAGCCACGGTGATGGGAATTATGTCAGTCCAGACATTACCTAAAGAATCGGATATTTCGAGGGTGAAATGGACAGTGTGGCTATTCTCAGCTTGAGGAGACACCTCTAAGGTATAACAATCAGAGTCGTAAATTGTCACGGCTGATATTTGGCCCGATGGTATGCTCCCAAAAGCGAAGAGGCTGTCAAGAACATTGACCAATGGGTCATCAGTACGAAGGATTCCCGTGACTCCAGTGGCGTCCTCATCGCCATAATTTTTCAGGTGAACGTTCAACCCAATAGTCTCCCCTGGGTTGATCAAGCCATCACCGTTGCCACCCATGGAATCCTGGATTGTTTGAGTCCAACACGACACATACGGCCCCTCGGCAAAAAGGGTTGCAAAACCTTTATAGGGAAGGTGGTCGTGGGCGGTGACCGTCACCCAGACCGTGTCCACACCGTCTGGGTTGATATTGAAGGCCACTCTGCCCTGAGAGTCGGTGGTGCCGCGGTGGTAGAGATCGGTTCCGTTCATGAGACAGGCCAGGGCTCCTTCCACAGGGGTCGTCGTGGAGGTGACCGTAAGGGTAAAGGTGCTCGGGCCTGTGGGCACTTCTGCGGGGTGGTCCACCGTCAGCGCTACCGGCAGATCCGTCCAGATGTCCATCTCAGGGTCGCCCAAAAGATTGAGCTGGTACTGATGCCAGCGATAGACGTTCTCCTGCTGAGAGCGTCCGACGTAGAAGGCTTTGGCCGCGGCCAACGTCGCCCCGATGTGGCTGATTCGGTCCTGGAACAACTCCTGGTAGAACCGGTGATCGAAGCGGTCGGAGTAGCCGTAGCCAGGATTGCCCGGCGAGCCCCAGCCGTAGCGGGAGTTGCCGATAAAGGCCACACCGCCGCCGCGAGGGTTGGTGACGAAATGCTCCCCGATGCAGTCGTAGTCGATGGCCCCTGGCCAGCAGCCGATGGAGTAGAGGATGGACTGACGAGGGCCGTTGGTTAACCCATCAATATCCCACGTGGAGAGGCAGCCCTCGCCGACGCACATGTCAGTGTACCAGGCGTGGCCATCGTGGTTGATGATGTGATGGCCCTGGTTCATGGCCGCCACCACGGATTGGACGGACTCATTTCCGAGAGAATGGTACAGCTTCGTAATGGGTGCAAACCGTGAGGGGATACACTCCTCTTCGATCATGTTCTTCCCTTCCCCCGCATCGGTATACGGATCGCTCCAGAGGATCTCGGCGGCGAAGAGCATCTTCAGTTGATACTGGGTGTCGACCCCCCGCTCATACTCCATCACCTTTCTGACGAAGGTCTTGGCCTCCTTCGGCTTGTCCACCGGAGCCCGTCCGACGAAGACCTCGGGATAGAGATCCACACCGTCGTCCACTTGGCCGTAAATCCCGTTCCCGTTGGTGTCCCATGTTCCGTCAAGATCCGAGTAGTAAAGGTCGCAAGGCAGGTCATTATCAGCAGGGTCCATCTGGCAATCCATGGCCCAGGCCAGCCTGACTGGAACGATGTCCGTATCACCGCCGATCAGAACCCACACCGCTCCCCAGTTCTGGTAGGCATCGCGGATGAAGTTGCGGATCTGCTCCTGAGCATCCACGCCAGTGTACTGGCGGTAGATCCAGGAGGTGGTGACAATGGTGGCAGCCACGCCCTTCCGCGTCTTCCAGTCGGCCAAGGGTCGGAAGATGGGCTCATACTCCGGATCGGTGACGATCACGTATTCATAATCGCCCTCCGGGAGGGGGGACTCCTGTAAATTGCTCAGAGCATAAGGCTCTCCGACGTCCTGCGGATTGAGGACCAGACGCTCCACAAATGGGCGGCACACGTCTTCTCTCCGCTCCGACCTTCTTCTGAGCATTCGAGGAGCATCGCCGTCGGGGATGAAGCTCACCCCAAACTCTATCCGGGTGTAGAGGAGAAGTTTCCGCTGAGCAGGGATGTACTGCAGGGGATGGACGAGGAGACTGGCCAGTCGATGCCCTCGGAAGGATCCCATCGCCGAAAGCTCAACGATATCCTCTGGGTATGGACTGTCGGACCCATAGACATCCTTTTTCGGGCCCGCGAAATCGAGTGTTTGGACCACCTTGCCCGGCATCCCAAGGATCTGCGGCGGCTGAACAGGGAAGAGGTCGTACGCCCCCTCCACCTCCTCCCTGTCAACTGCCAGGATGCGAAAACCATCCACCTTCATCCCGGGGGGCACAGCCATGTGGACCAGTTTGACCGGAAGCTGCGGTTCGCCCACCTCCCTGGTCATGTCGCAATCTGCCATGCGGACCACATCGTAACCGTTCAACCTCTCAAAGGTCAAATCTGATCTGGAAGAGGAGACGGAAGCTATTATCTCCTCTGCCTGGCTCTGGCCACAAAAGAGCAGGGCCAGAACCAGGATGAGAGCTGATCTCATTTCATACCCTCCTTGATTGGATAAGTTAATATTGGACATGCTTTGCAAAAAGGGCCTCATTCGTATTCTCTCTATTGACCGAGCATGTCGGAGGGTCGAGGCCACATTCTCCAGTCTCTTAAGAAGCCCCTAAAGCTCCCCAACCGTTTTACGTGTAATTATAGGGCTCTGAGGGCGTCTTGTCAACAGTTTTCTTCGCGGGAGGTGATCTTTTTTCGACGAAGCCGATTTAGCCTCCTTCATAAGGCAAGATCTTGAAATGTAGGTCACGTTTCCGGAGATTTGAAAAGAGGAAAACGGGAGAGGCCCTTTAATGAGACTGGGACTTCTTGCAGGTAACGGAGGAGAATATGTTTCATAAAGAAGTTGACAACACGCTGGATTTGATATATATTATCATCTCGTAGATGCACTCTCTGAGGGTTTTTGTGCGCCCATAGCTCAATTGGGAGAGCAGCGGACTCTTAATCCGTTGGTTCGGGGTTCGAGTCCCTGTGGGCGCACCAAAATAGGGGGGCGACAGGTTTCGACGGGGATAGAGGGGACAGGGATGGCAGGCCGAGCATGCCCAGTAACTCGTTAAACTGTTGGGAGCCAAATTTAAGTGCAAACGGTTATTCCTACGCACTGGCCGCTTAATGCGGCCCGTTCTCGCCGGCCCTGCCTGTTGGGCCGGATGAGGGCGTCGTCACAGACAGGCTGGCCACTCTTTTGCGCCGGGGGAGGAGTGGTGAGATCCCAATCGGCTGGTGCCTTCTAAATCCTGCTTGTTGGAGCTGGAAGGCACGAGATCCAATAGACAAGCTCGTATCTCCGGACGTGGGTTCGATTCCCACCGCCTCCACTGACACCACTGTGAGCCACCGGCTGATGTAGCTCTCCGGCGGCTCTTTGCTTTCAAAACACTCCAGTTTGTCTGGGAGAGTTTTCAAAATAATCGTCGATACGGGAACTTTTTGGACGACACAACTGTTTTTCTCTAAGTTACAAAGGACGGGCGATGATGTCCAACTTTTCGGCCGGTGGCCCTTCTGTCCCTGACGGCTTAAAGCGAGGCCGATGATGGGCTGGCGAAGGGACCGGGAGAAAGAGCGGAGATTTGAACAGGAGGCGCTGAGCCATTTTGACTCCCTGTACAACGCTGCCTTGCGAATGACTCAGAGTGCGTGGGAGGCCGAAGATCTCGTTCAAGAGACCTATATGAAGGCTTACGTATCTTTCCACCAGTTCAAGCGGGGCACCAACTGCAAGGCCTGGCTCTTTAAGATATTGACAAACACGTATATCAATCAATATCAAATGGAGAAGCAGAGATCCTCGGCTGCGGATAAAGGTGCGCTCGAAGATTTTTACATATTGAATAGGGTCGAAGAAGAGATCCCAGCCTTCAGGGACGGCGGGGGTGAGGAGTTCTTGAAGCGATTGGTGAGCGACGACGTGAAAAGTGCCATAGATCGGCTCCCACCGGAGTTCAGAATGGTGATCATTTTGTCCGATTTGGAGTCCTTAACGTATCAAGAGATTGCAGACATTTTGGACTGCTCGCTGGGGACGGTGAAGTCGCGCCTCTATCGGGGGAGGCGGTTGCTTCAGAAGAGCCTTTGGGAGTACGCTGTTGAAAGAGGAATTGCCAAGAGGAGATGAGATGACGTGCGAAGAGGCCACAGTCTGTATTCACGAGTTTCTCGATCATGAGCTTTCCGAGCATCGCCACTCGGTGGTGAGGGCGCACCTGGAGGAGTGTCCCCCCTGCTGGCGAAGGTTCGAATTTGAGCAGGGGCTTCGGGCTGTCATCTGGGAGAAGGGTCGTGGTGTGAGAGCCCCAGCTTACGTCTTCGAGAGGGTCAGAAGAAGCGTGTTCGACCGCGGGGAGAGAAGGGGACGGAGCAGAGTTCTCTTCCGGGTGGGGATGAGGCCGGCGTGGGCCTGGGGGACGGCCCTCTTTTTGGTCTTGGCCTCGGGTGGAGTCTGGATGTTCCTCAGAGGAGGGGGCGAGGCCTCACCCCTGATCGCTGAGCTGGTGGGCGATCACATTCGTTATGCTGTGGCTGAAAAGCCCTCGGAAATGGTCTGCTCCGATGCTGAGGAGATCGAGACCTGGTTGGAGAGCAGGCTGGGGTACGAGATCGTTGTGCCCCGATTTGAAGGCCCGAGGGTGCGCCTCATTGGTGGCCGGCTCTTAGATCTGGGCGGGCGGAAGGTCGCTTATCTCTTCTACCAACGGGGCCAGCACGTGCTGTCTCTTTACGTGATCAAGGTCTCGGATGGAGAACTGTGTGCTGCTGATCGGCTCCAACTTCAGGACTGCCGACTCTGTCTGGTGAAGATCCAGAACTGCGAGCTTCGCCTCTGTAGGCACAGAAATTGCAACATCCTCTCCTGGCAGGAGGAGGGGATCGTGTATGCCATGGTCTCCGATCTAAACAGGGAGCAACTGCTCGAGGTGACCTGTCCCAAGAACATACCTGGTTAAAAAGATGTGGTCTTGAGGACATATTTCTTGGGGTAGAGACTTATGAAAGAAGTGACCATTTTCGCAGCTTTTGCCGGCGGCATCATATCCTTTGCGTCGCCCTGCGTGTTGCCCCTGGTCCCGGCCTACATATCCTTCATCTCCGGAGTCTCCATCGATGAGCTCAAAGGGGCTAGCCGGAGGGCGCTAGTCTTGAAACAGGTGAGCCTCAATTCGATCGCCTTCATCCTCGGGTTCTCCGCCATCTTCATTCTTTTGGGTGCCTCGGCCACG